>DATAHC010000140.1:0-9841 GCA_036263415.1 Flavisolibacter sp. | reverse complement strand
AGATGACCAGGGTAACTATTAAAAACCAGAATGGCTGGGTAACATCAGGAAATTCCATATTCATATCTATAGAATAAAGCTAACACTTTAAGTGTCCGATTGTTGGCTTGGAGCGGATTGCAATGGTCTCAAAAACTTTTTTGAGGTACCCGGATCGTGTATATCCTGTTCTTATTGACGGACAGGCTCCTGCCTTTTAACCAGGGATTCAATAACCGCAACATTTTATAGGTAGTTCCATGTTCCCTTGCAAACTGAGCCAAATTGGGAATGGACGAATCAATGGTAAGGTTTTGATAGGGCACAGCCTGATACTTTTCTTCTTCAGGAACGTGAAAACCGAGGCTCTCTGCATTTTCGAGCAAGTATTTAAATGTCAGGATGCGGAATATATATCTATTGGTTTCTTCCGGCAGATGAAGATCATAATAGTTCGTGGTCAATTGAAATACCGCCTGATCATTATAGCCTCCCATACCACAATTATAAGAGGCTGCAGCAGCGGTCCAGTTCTTAAACTTTGCATAAGCTGTTTTAAAGTACTTACAAGCCGCATCAGTCGCTTTCTCAAGATCCTGGCGTTCATCTACCTGAGAGGAGGTTTCCAATCCATATCCGGGAGCCGTACCATTCATAAATTGCCAGTACCCCAATGCGCCGGCCTTTGATAAAGCCCAGCTTTGCATATTACTTTCCGCTATACACAAATATTTGAAATCGTCTGGAACGCCATTCGCTTTCAGTCGATCTGAAATGAGTGGAAAATTCCTGTTAGCCAGTTTAATTAGATACAATATGTTTCCCTGACTGTAGTAATTCAAAAGCACTTCCCTTTCAAGCCGTTCTTTTACGTCCCACCTATCAAGCGGCACTTTTTCGCCAGCAAAGACCATGGATCCCGGCAGTTCTGGTGCATCCCATTGATTCATTGGCTTACTTCTCTTATCAGATAATCGGAAGGCAAACTGTGAAAGCAACAGTACCATAAATAAGGAACCTCCAATAAAGCTCAGTATCATCTTTGATCTCCCCATAGGTAATCCATTTATATGCAATACGGTACAAATAAAATGCCCTAAGTAGATTTACAGTAGGATCGCTCATTTTTCCCAAAAAAAGTTTAATTCCCTACACTGCCATCGTGCCTTTAACAATTTCTTCTCTAATAAAGTTTCGACTGGCACGGGTTTTCGTTATGTTTAGTAACTAAAATAACCCAGCTATGAAAAAGATCATTACCCTATTATTGGCTTTAGTTGTTTTTGCCGGCGCAAAGGCACAAAGCTCCAGTGAAGAAGCCAGAAGAGTTATACTTGGATATCCCAAGACCACTAATGGTTCCGGAGATTCCAGAGACGTAGTACTGGGAAGAAACAATGGTTCTCATACTACTTACCCAACCCGAACTAATAAAAGAAACCGCGATGATTATGGCCAGTATAATCATAAGAGAAAGAATAAGTGTGGCAATGGAAGAAAAGACAACGGAAATCACTATGGCTGGACAAAGGGAAAAGGAAATCGCGGAAAGAAACACTAGAACATTGATCAGATATAAAAACAAAGTCCAGATAAAACCCCGCAATTGCGGGGTTTATCGTTTTTATTTAAGCTTGAATCCTTCCAGGAATTTCGTATTGAAATCACCTTTTCGGAACTGTTCGTTTTGCATGAGCTGAAGATGAAACGGTATGGTGGTCTTGACACCTTCTATCACATATTCGCTTAACGCACGGTACATGGTATCGATCGCCTCTTCGCGGGTCTGGGCAACTGTGATCAGCTTGCCGATCATGGAGTCATAATAAGGAGGGATAACATAGCCGGCATATACATGACTATCCACCCGAACACCATGCCCGCCCGGTTGATGCAGTACTGTAATCTTTCCGGGTGATGGTCGGAAATCATTATAGGGGTCCTCAGCATTGATCCGGCATTCTATGGCATGCAGCTGCGGTTCGTAATCACGGCCTGAGATCTTCTCGCCCATTGCGATCTTGATTTGCTCTTTAATAAGATCGTAATTGATTACTTCTTCTGTAACGCAGTGCTCCACCTGAATTCTGGTATTCATTTCCATGAAATAGAAATTCCGGTGTTTATCTACAAGAAATTCTATGGTTCCTACACTTTCATAATTAATGGCTCCTGCCGCCTTTTTAGCGGCTTCTCCCATTTTAAAGCGTAATTCAGGGGTCATGAACGGAGAAGGTGATTCTTCTACCAGTTTTTGGTGCCGACGCTGGATGGAACAGTCACGCTCGCTCAGGTGGCAAACGGTTCCATATCGATCACCAGCCACCTGAATTTCAATATGCCTGGGCTCCTCTACAAACTTTTCCATGTAGATGCCATCATTCTTAAAAGAGGCGCCGGCTTCCGCTTTTGCCGTATTATAGGCACGCTCCATTTCACTGTCTTCCCAAACGATACGCATGCCCTTGCCCCCGCCACCTGCCGTGGCTTTCAGGATCACCGGGAAGCCCATTTCCTTAGCCAGGCTCCTGGCTTCCTCCAGGCTTCCCAGCAGCCCATCGCTACCAGGTATTACGGGAACGCCGGCCTTGATCATGGTGTCCTTGGCCGTTATCTTATCTCCCATTTTATTGATCATTTCAGGAGTGGGGCCAATGAATTTAATTCCATGGTCGGCACAGATCTGTGAAAATTTAGCGTTTTCAGCCAGAAACCCATAACCGGGATGAACCGCATCCGCGTTGGTAATTTCCACGGCTGCCATTATGTGTGGAATATTCAGATACGAATCGCTGCTTTGCGGTTTGCCGATACAGACAGCCTCATCAGCAAACTTAACATGTAAGCTATCCCGGTCTGCCGTTGAATAGACGGCAACCGTTTTAATCCCCATTTCACGGCACGTGCGAATAACTCTCAGCGCAATTTCACCGCGATTGGCAATCAATATTTTTTTAAACACAGTGATTTAGATTATAAATGAAAAATAGAATATGCCACGCAACTGCGTGCTGCATGCTACATTTTACATTGAGATTAAGCCGGCTCTACTAGAAATAATGGTTGGTCATATTCAACCGGTGACGCATCTTCAACCAGTATTTTCACCACTTTTCCTTTTACTTCACTTTCAATTTCATTGAAAAGCTTCATGGCTTCAATAATGCAAACCACTTTACCGGTCTCAACCTGATCTCCTACTTCTACAAAGTTTGGTTTATCGGGTGCTGATTTACGGTAGAAGGTGCCTATCATAGGACTTTTAATCGTTACGGTTCCAGCTGATGCCGGTGCCTCTGAGCCGGATGTTGCAGGGCTGCCTTGATTCTGTGAGGGAGGGGGCAAGGTCTGTTGCGGTGCCTGTTGCGGTAACTGACTGTAATTCATGGGCATGGAAGAAGCCACCACCTGGGTGATCTGCTCCTCTTTCTGACGCACTGTTATTTTGAAATCTTTCTGTTCAATCGTTACTTCTCCAATATTTGAATCGTTGACCAATTTGATCAACTCCTGAATTTGCTTAAAATCCATTTGTTTCAATTTATTATGATTTTGGTTAAAACAGGTGGGCTAAGATAGGACTTCTGATACAAATGAGTCAGTTGCCTGTTTCTTAGTTGAGAAATGGGTTCAACTGAACCCATTTCCTTTTGTTATTGATCAATCATTTCTATCCCTATTCCTTAACACGTTCAACATACTCACCGGTCTTGGTATTAACCCGGATGGATTCGCCTTCATTCACAAATAGAGGCACCATAACCGTTGCTCCCGTTTCTACCGTAGCCGGCTTCAAGGTACGGGTTGCCGTATCGCCTTTCATACCAGGCTCACTATAAGTTACCTTTACAACAATCTTATCCGGCAGTTCAACGTTCATCGGCATTTCCGTTTCCGTATTAAACAAAACGGAAACCATATCCCCTTCCTTTAAAAACTGGGGTGCATCTACCATACCTTCTGCAACTGCTACCTGCTCAAAGGTTTCATTATCCATGAAATTATATCCGGTTTCGTCCTTGTACAGATACTGATATTCTTTACGCTCTACGCGCACCGGATAAATGGTATCGCCACTGTTCCAGGTCTTTTCTATTGTTCTGTTGTTATCAACACCTGTAAGTTTCGCCCAGACTTTCGCAGCAGCACGGGCTGTTTTGTTCTCGCCGAATTCTACCACTTTGTAAAGGCTGCCGTCCAGTTTAATGATCAAACCCCGGCTGATATCTGCTGTAGATGCCATAAAAAGAATATGATTTTAAGTTCATTTAGAGGCGGCAAAAGTAAGGAAAATGGCCAATCATGGCATTTGTTACCATATTCTGCAATAATCATTGATTATCAGTACAACCCTGCTATGGCAAGGTTTTTTAAAGAAAACCAGTCAGGAGTACGAAACTAATGAAAAGAATTTTTACGTTTTCCGCTTCGGAAAGGCTGCTGTTCAAATACCTATCGGTGATCCCGGCCCTGGTTTTCGTTACGGGCCTTAAGGCTCAGAAAACGGTGATCACGGATTCGTCGCATCCTGGCCTGAGGACAGTGATAGCCGGGAAAGAGTATAAAAGAAGCTTTTTACATGACAAAATGTGGGGTGAGGATTATCGTAAGGAATGGTATACACCGGTAACCATCCCAGTCCTCGACATGGATACCACTTTCGGAGGGCTTACGCCGGTGAAGGAAGGAGGCGGCAGGCAGACAAAGTCCTTACGACTGGTTGACGCTAAAGGAAGACAGTATGTATTGAGAAGTGTGAATAAAACCTATACCGGCGCCCTGCCGGAAATTGCCCTTGGAACATTTGTGGAGAAACTGGCGAATGATCAGATAGCGACCAACCATCCCTATGCAGCCCTTACCGTTCCCTTAATGGCTGAAGCAGCGGGAGTGCCCCATACGAATCCAAAATATTATGTTGTTCCTTACAGCGAACGGCTGGTAGAATATAACGAGACCTTCGCCAATATGCTCTGCCTTCTGGAAGAACGTCCGGACGATACACAAATAAGTCAGCCAAGTTTTGGATTTCCCGAAGACATTGTGAGTACGGAAAAAATGCTGGAAAAGATGGAGGAAGAAAACGATCATCTGATGGACCAGCATGCTTATGTAAAAACCCGCCTGTTCGATATGTTCGTTGGCGACTGGGGACGGCATAAAGACAACTGGAGATGGGCTAAGTACGATAGCGGCAAATTCAAATATTACAGGCCCGTTCCGAAAGACAGGGATCAGACCTATGCCAAATTTGAAGGCTTTCTGCTGTCCGTGATCGTTTCCGGAGCAGGGTTGAAACAGCTGCAGACCTTTGATGAGGATATCCGGAACATAGAATGGTATAACTACCCTGCCATCGGATTGGACAGACGGTTCACCAACCAGTTATTGGAAAAAGACTGGATCGATTCGGCCAAAGCCTTACAACAATACCTCACGGATGACATTATTGAAAGGTCGGTCAGGAATATGCCTGCCGAAGCCTTTGCACTTACCGGAGAAGAAATCATAGAAAAACTGAAAACCAGGCGGAATGACCTTGTCAAATATGCTTCGGACTATTATAAGTTCATTATGGAAGATGTAGACATTCCCGGCAGCAAACAGAATGAGAAATTCGTGGTAAAGCGCCTGAATGATGATGCCACGCAGGTGACCGTTTACCGGGTGAACAAGGAAGGTGAAATTAAGAAGCCGATCTATAACCGTATTTTTTCCAATAAAGAAACAGACGAGATCCGGTTGTACGGTATTGGTGGCAATGATATCTATCAGGTAGAGGGTATTGTGAATGATGGAATCAAAGTGCGTATTATCGGAGGACCGGACAAAGATTCTTTGAATGATGTTTCACTGGTGAAAGGTGGTGCGCATAAAACCAAATATTATGACAATCCCGGGAACTATACCTTCACCTCTGCTGAAACAAAACTCCATCTCTCCACCGACAGCAGCATTAACAAATATGACTATGAAACCTTCCATTATAGTCAGAGCAAAATCCTAAAAGTAATAAGCTATAATAACCTCATCCGTTTTCATGTCGGCCTTGGTTATGGTGTAAAGAAAACGGGCTGGCGACATGAACCGTATACTTTTGAAGAGGCAGTAGGTATCAATTATTCGCTGGTGGAAAAGACCTTCTCGCCCTATTATACTGCCACCTGGTTTGAACTGCTTGGACATTGGAACCTGAACTTTACAGCTGGCTATGATGGCGCCCGGCGTTATAATTATTTTGGGATTGGCAATGAAACGGTGCATCCGGAAACAGATGCCAAGTATAACTGGCTTCGGACCAGCAATTTTTATGGGGGTATCAGCTTTGACCAGACTTTCAAAAAGCATAATTATATTAACCTCGAGATGAATTATGACGGCATTTCCGTGATTGGGAATGACCAGCGTTTCATCTCCAAGAACTCACCCAATTTCGATCCCTCCGTTTTCGACTGGAAACATTTTGGTACCGCCCGATTGAGCTATACTTATACCCATGTGAACGATGAGGTAATGCCTTCGAAAGGCATCCGATTTGTACTGGGAGGCTCCTATACACAGAATATCAAGGAAACCAGCCGGCATTTCACCAATGCTTTTTCCAACCTGGGGGTATATATTCCATTGTTCAAGCCATTTTCACTGGCCATCAAAACAGGAGCGGCCTCGCAACAAGGCGATCCTGAGTTTTATCAACTGAACAATATAGGTGGTTATTACAGCCTGAGAGGTTTCCTGAGATACCGTTTCTACGGCAAGTCTGTATTTTATAACCAGAACGAATTGCGCTGGGTTCCCAATGTCAGAGGCTCGGTATTCAATGGAAGAATGGGTCTCATCGGATTATTCGATAATGGCAGAGTATGGAACCCGGGTGAAACCTCAGACAAATGGCACTATGGTTACGGTGGGGGCATCATACTGGTACCCTTCAACAAGCTTTCCATGACCGTTACCTATTCCAAATCTGATGATGACAAGGTTATCAACCTGCATTTCGGAAAGTTATTCTAAAATGGCAGCAGGAAGCCCTGTTTATAGGAACTTCCGCTATTTTTGAAAAAAGGTTACTATGAAAAAAGGGCTGGTGTTCTTTCTATTTCTTTTTACCGTACTTATAGGACAGGCTCAGGTGGACACTACTACCCCGCCCTATAAAAAATTCCCCACCCTACCGCCCGTGCAGATCCTGCTCGGTGACAGCACCACAAAGTTCACCAAAGAAAGCATTGCAAAGGGGAAGCCCGTGCTGTTTATGGTGTTCAGTCCGGACTGCAGCCACTGCCAGCATGAAGCAGAAGAACTGGTGGCGCACCGGGACGAAATGAAAGACATCCAGATCGTAATGATCACGCTTCATCCGCTCTGGCAGATGAATGAATTTGTAAAGAATTATAAGCTGGATCAACTGAAAAATGTAGTGGTAGGAAAGGATGTTTATTATATCATGCCGTCCTTCTATAATATCGGGAATTTACCTTTCCTGGCTATGTATAATAAAAACGGAGGATTGATCAGCGTTTTCGAGGGTTCCCTGGGCATCAGCAAAGTGATTGATCTGTTCAAACAAAATCAGTAATAATCTCCGAGAACTTATACCCGGATACTGATTGGCTTACTTTCAAGCCGATTTACATCTTACTTACACAATATGAGTTCTGCCCTATCTTCGCAGCGCAAATATTTTTCTCACACATAAATCATCATGAATGAAAATTACAGTTGTAGGTGCCGGAGCCGTAGGTGCTACCACAGCCGATAACATTGCCCGTAAAGAATTGTGTGAAGAGCTGGTGCTGCTGGATATCAAAGAAGGATTAGCGGAAGGTAAAGCTCTGGACATGACTCAAACAGCCGCCCTGCTCGGCTTCGATACCAGGATCACCGGAAGTACCAATGATTACGCTAAAACCAAAGGCTCTGATGTTGTGGTCATCACATCAGGATTGCCCCGCAAACCGGGAATGACCAGGGAAGAGCTGATCGGTACCAACGCCAATATTGTAAAAGGCGTTACCCAGAATATATTGCAACACTCTCCCGATGCGATCATAATTGTGATCAGCAATCCCATGGATACCATGACCTATTTAACGCTTACTTCCAGCGGAGTGGCTGCCAATAAGATCATAGGAATGGGGGGCATTTTGGACAGTGCCCGCTTTAAATGCTATCTCAGCGCCGCACTGAATTGCTCTCCAAACGATCTCAATGCCGTTGTGGTTGGCGGTCATGGAGACACTACCATGATCCCGCTGATCCGCTATGCTACCTGGAACAGTGCTCCTGTAACACAATTCCTGAGTGAAGAGCAGCAGAAACAGATCGTGGCCGATACCATGGTTGGCGGCGCCACTTTGACCAAACTGATCGGAACCTCAGCCTGGTATGCTCCGGGTGCAGCGGGTGCCGCATTAGTAGAAAGTATCGTACGGGATCAGAAAAAACTCTATTCCTGCTGCGTGTCGCTGAACGGAGAATACGGCCAGAAAGATATCTGCCTGGGTGTTCCTGTTGTCATCGGCAAGAATGGCTGGGAAAAGATCGTTGATTACAAGCTCAATGCTGAGGAGCAGGCAACCTTCAACAAAAGTGCCGACGCCGTTCGCAGCATGAACGATGTACTGAAAACATTATAAGAAACACTAAGGCATAAAAAAAGAGGCAGTCTGACTGCCTCTTTTTTTATGCGATATCCTAATAGATGATCAACTTCTCCGTAAATAGTTTTCCTTCCCTGTCCTCCACACGCACCAGGTATAAGCCCACGGGCAAGAGAGCCGTATTTAAGAACGTTACGGTACTGTTCAGTTCCTGCTGATAACAAAGCCTTCCATTTCTATCGATTATGGAAATGCTGTACCGTCCGGATTGATTAGACAGGATCTTCAGGGGCGCTGATTGCCTTACCGGGTTCGGGTACAGAATCACGCGCTGTCCCGTGCCGGTATAAAATGCAGATTCCGTAGTACTGTAGATCACCGATCCGTTGGCGAGCTGGATCTTCAGGCGGTAGCGGTTTTCTCCCTGGCTAACTGCGACATCCGTAAAACTAAAATCCAGGCTGGTTGGAGAAACCCGCGTTATCAGTGACTGAAACCCCGTGTCACGGAACTTTTCGAGGGTAACAGACACCACATCAAAAAGACTGCCCAGTTCAGCTTTAAAGGTAGCAGAGGAACCTGACTGGTCCTGAAGGAAGAAGGACTTCAAATAGCACCCGACCCCTGCTTCCGGATAGTTAATAGTGGCACTCCGGTAGCCCGTTAAACCGTTGATCACCGGTGCCGTCGCGAAATAGACCGAAGGATGCTGTTTCTTATAGAGGAGGGCTTCCGGTTTGCTGACAAATGCAAAGGGTTCCAGATAGTTATCCTTGAGTTCGTACAACCGGTAGCTGTTCACGCCTAACCGGTTCCAGTAGAGGAGAAAGGAATCCACGCAATTGAATCCTACCTGAATAGTTACCTCCGGGGAAACGGTGAAGGGATCGGAGAATACATCACCCGATCCTGGCATCCGCATTCTTAATCGTAGGGTGGCTATTGTATCGGGTAGAGTCCATTTCCAGTAGCCCATAGATAGATCGCTCAGTGAGGCCAATGCATTCCAGTTTACGCCATCCATGGTATAGTCCAATTGTGCAGGACCTTTATCGGTAGCTTCCCACCTGATGTAGCGGCTACTGCCCGCTATCTGTGGATCCGATACGGTCGGGTAACTGAAATGAAAGTGGTGTACCGTATCCAGCTGCCAGGCGAACGCAAAATTCTGCATGCCGGAAACATGACTGCCCCTGACGGAAAAAGTATAGGTTCCTGCTTCAGGATTGTCGAGGGTTATTTGCTCAACAGTATTTAAT
>DATAHC010000139.1:0-4958 GCA_036263415.1 Flavisolibacter sp. | reverse complement strand
AGGTTTGGCACCTCGATGTCGGTTCGTCACATCCTGGGGCTGGAGAAGGTCCCAAGGGTTCGGCTGTTCGCCGATTAAAGTGGCACGTGAACTGGGTTCAGAACGTCGCAAGACAGTTCGGTCCCTATCTGTGGTGGGCGTCAGTAGATTGAGAGGACATGACCTTAGTACGAGAGGACCGGGTCGTACGTACCGCTGGTGTATCTGTTGTGCCGCCAGGTGCAATGCAGAGTAGCTATGTACGGACAGGATAAACGCTGAAAGCATCTAAGCGTGAAACCTTCCTCAAGATGAGTTTACTTTTAAGAGCCGTAGTAGACTACTACGTTGATAGGCTACAGGTGTAAAGCTAGTAATAGCAAAGCCGAGTAGTACTAATTGCTCGTACGCTTTAATTTTTTTTAATAGACTCTCTCCTAACAACTTTCCAATATGTTATATTATTGTCTGAACTAGATTCTAGTCAAGACTTACCTTTTTATGGTGGTTTTGCCGAGGGTGTTCACCTCTTCCCATACCGAACAGAGAAGTTAAGCCCCTCATGGCCGATGGTACTGCACCAAAATGCGGGAGAGTAGGTAGCTGCCATATTTATTTAAAAAAGCCTTTCAGTTTACTGAGAGGCTTTTTTATTTTATGTACTTACGGTAAGTAATATGTCCTTCTTTCTGTATTTCATTTTATGTACTTCTTCTTTAAAGGATCTCTGTTCTTCCATAATTCTTAATCTCACCCGTGTTGTCGTCCTGAAGCAAGGCCACCATAAAATAATCAGACTTATTTAATCCGGTAAAGGAAATAACTGCCTCTTTCTTATTTCCAATGTTCTCAAAAGAAGAGACAATGTTGACATGCTTAAGAAAGCGGCTTTTATTCTCACCTCCTTTTACCTGGGTACTTGCCTGCTTTTGTACCAGTACGATCAGCGTTGATGTTTGCTTAGGTGAACCTGGTATGGAGACTGCAATTTTTCCATTCTCCTCTTTAGCCCGTAATTGCAGCCTTTCTCCTTTATCCCCAACATCTTTCAGTGCAGATTGTAATCTTGACCGGTCGGAACCTACAAACTCCGATTTGCCATTGATCACCACCTGAGGCGTATAAATGGAATTTAACCGGAAGTGTTCCGCGTAGCTATTCTGACGGCGGGTATTTGCTGCCGAACTGAAGCGGTCTTTCCAACCCAGGCGATCCCAATAATCTACATGGTAGGAAAGGACCAGCACATTCTTTCCGCTATAGTCCTTATTAACCGATTCCAGTAAGGCATCTGCGGAGGGGCAACTGGAACAACCTTCAGATGTGAATAATTCCAATACGGCAAAATCACTGGTCTTTTGTGCCGGATTCTTGTCTGATTCATGATTTCGGACGGCCCATACGGACAGGCCAGCTACCGCAAGAAGGATCACTAGTTTCATATTTCAACTATTTTATCAGACAATTTATCGGATCGCGCCTGCTAAAGCTATCTTTCAGCCGACAAAAGATGCGATATTCTTATTCTTTATGCCTGTAGAAGGGGATCGTTATTTCTTCCTCCGATTCCATTAAACGGTTATGCGATATGGCCGGATACCATTCTTTCATAGCATCAAAGAGCTCCCTTACCGACTTTTTCAGAATTTCGTGGCCGCCTTCCAGCTGAAGATTCTGCAGCTGGCCCAGCCTGTCTATTTTGAATTTTACGTTAACCGTACCTTCTATATTATTTTTAAGCGCTTCTTCCGGCCATTGCAGGTTCTGAAAAATGAATTCCTTATAATCGCCATAATATTTCAGGACGGCAGGGCGTGATAGACTGCAGTAGTCACCGGTCTCTTTACCTGTAGAATCGAAGCATTGCAATTTCACCACTTTACCGCCTTCATATAGTTCCTGTGTGGAGGGCTGGGTATTCTCATAGAACCATAGCCATTCCCCTTCCATCTGGTCCTGCTTAAATCTGCCTGTAGCTTCCCGGTTACCATTCCTGTACCAACTGGTGTAATAGCCATCCTTGATACCCGTATAAGCCGAGGCTACCATACCATTAATATCATTTACAGCAGGTGGAAGAGAGGCAGCCGTATAAACAGCCTGAATCATCTGCTGGCCATTATCGAACCATTTATTCCAGATCCCGATCATCTGATTATTTCTGAGTTCACCGGAATCTTTACGCTGGCCATTTTCATACCAGGTCATGAACCCGCCATTCAGTAGGCCCTCTTTATAATAAGATTTCTGCGCCAGGCGGTTGCCCGGATAGAATACCGTATAAGGGCCATCTTTGATCGTCAGGTTTTTGTCTTTATACCAGGCTTTCAATACCGGTGTGGTATCGGCATACAGTACCAGCAGGTACCAATGATCGTTCTGTTTCACCGATACGCCCAGATATACCGCTTCTTTCTGAGTGGTTAGCTCCAGCTTTGCATCCAGATAGCGCAATACCGTGTCCTTTTTTTGGGAAAGTCCCAGTAAGGGTAATACGATCAGGCTTAAGAAGAAGATGGGTTTCATCCTGTTATTTAATAAGTCTATAAACGGGGTACTGCAGATAGGCCGGCTCAAACCAGGGTGAATTCTGGTACACGAAGTTTAGTTGAGCCCCACCATTCCTGGCGAAAGCTGTATCTGCCACTCGCTTTTGATCCAGCTGGGTTTGGAGTTCCGAATGCTCTTTCAGGTAAACAGCGGCCACATCTTCAAAATGATAGTCGGAATAACCTTCCTTCTGGCCCAATATCGGATCAAAGAAGTTCCAGGTGAAGTAACTATCCTCCGCCTGAGGCTCCAGTGTTTCCATGAGAAACCGGTTTGCTTTCTGGTTAAGAGGAATGAAATAATCTCCTTTGCGGAATGCTATGGTTTTAAGCGATTTTGTAACCTGAACATTATTATTGAGGTGGTGACCTTCAAAAGGGCGGGGCGATGCCTGGAATCCGGCTATCTTATACGCTTCTACCGTAACCGTACTGTCTTTCGTAAGCCTTCGCATGGTAACACCATTGGCCTGGAGCCGTTCCACTACTTTCCACCACCCCTGGGGGATAATGTAAGCGAGTGGTTTATCAACCGATAAGGTATCATAATAGGTATTGTAAAAGGGAATGGTCATGGTATACGGCTTTGAACGATCGTAATAGAGCCGTGGCAACCCGGAGATCTCGCTTGGCTTATGTCCGGCCTCATAGCCTTTATATTGAATAGGCGAAGATTTGGTACGGTCGAGTTTCCAGCCAATAGGGAAGCGGGCCTGAGTAGCCTGCAATTTCCGGGCTTCCTGCCGCAGGGCCGTCATTTTTCCACCGTTTGTAGCTGTGAATTCGATAAAGCTCTCCATCAGGGCCCGGGTAGCTTTCACCCGCTGGGGATAGGGCTTCAGCATATGCGTTTCCGGCACAAAGGAGAAGGTATTCCATAAAGTTGTGTAGCCGCTGCTGTAGCGCGGGCTGTCCCAAAATTCGCTCCATCCTTTATCGGGCGTTTCGCTGAAGTGATTCACGTAGGGGACCAGGTCGTATCCTTTTCCTTTCATCAGCGTATACAGCGCCGGTTCAAACTCCTTGTTCAGGAATTCCCCTGAAGCGCCGCCCAGTTTATTATGCTGGCTGGTGATGAGGGTCATTATATGCTGGTAATCGGCGCCGTTGCTCACATGATTATCGACAAACACATCCGGATCCAGGTAATGGAAAATCTTCGTGAATGCAAAGGCATTCCTGGAATCGCATTTGATAAAATCGCGATTCAGGTCGAGGTTCTGGGCATTGCCCCTGAATCCTTTTTCCACGGGACCATCCTGATCGATCCGGAAATTAGTGCTGCGGTTGAGCGAGCCGCCGATATTATAGACAGGGATCAGTGCCAGCACCACATTGGCCGGTAGCTTGTATTTGTTCTCTACGATATCCCGAACCAGCAGCATGCTGGCATCAATGCCATCCGGCTCGCCCGGGTGGATGCCGTTATTGACGAAGATGATATTCCTCTTTTTGGCTTTCAGGGAGGCGATATTGAAATCGGCATCGCCCGACACCAGAATCAGGTGCATGGGATACCCGGCATCCGAAAGGCCCATTTCCATCATTTTAACTTTGGGAGAAGCGGCGTCCAGTACTTTCCACCAGCTGATGATCTCTTCATAGGGGGGAGATTCCAATCCCTTAGAGGTTTCGAAACGGGTTATCCATTTTTGGCTGAAAGAAAGCAGTGGGAGCAGGCAGCAGAGGGCCAGTAGTTGTCTTTTCATAATCCGTAATAGCATGCGTAAAGCTGCCTGAAATTACAAATCGATTCTGATATAAGACTTTATGTTACCCCTCTGTTTTGATCCGGTAAATGGCGTAAGCCGTATTGCGCTTGTTCACCCCCTCATTATACTCCGGCTGCTTATGGATCTGTGAACAGGATATGTACAAGTAACCCTCCTCACTAAAGGCATAGCTATCGGGCCAGATCAGACGGTTGTCCTGCAATAAAGTTGTTTTCTTATGTTCCCGGTCAATAGCCACTATGGAAGAAGCCTGCAGATCGCCCTGGTACAGGATACCCCTGGCGCCGAAGATCATGCCATCGGTCGTATTAAAAGTGCCCAGGTCTTCCACCCATTCGCCTACCTGTACCGTATCAATAGAATCATCTCTCAGGAATTCGGTGCGGATGCGATACAGTTTATTATCCGTGAGGGGTTTGTAATACAGCCATTCGCCATCGAGCGTAAGAGCGATACCATCCGATTGCATCTTAGCCGGCTTGCCATCCTTCATCAGCTCCCTGCCCTCCATGATAAAGGTATATTCCGGGTCTGAATGAACAGAATCATGGTCCATCAGCAACTGGCGCGCTCTGCCCGTGGTGAGGTCCAATACAAGAATACCACCCTCATTGGAATTGGTGAGGTAGGCGAACTTCCGTTCCGTATCGATGCGAACATCGTTGATATAGCTTTTCTCACCGGCAACTCCTTCAAA
>DATAHC010000138.1:0-15654 GCA_036263415.1 Flavisolibacter sp. | reverse complement strand
AGCAGGGAGTCAGTACGGGAGTGATGAGTGATGAATAATGAGTGGGCGTTTCTATTACAGGCCTTTCCTGCGTATGGTTCTGGCGTAGGGTAGTCTGGAGGTGCGGGGGATTGCTTCGTCCTGCGTCCTTGCAATGACGGTCAGCGAGTGAAGGCGGTCTTTTCCTACTATAGGTTGATTGTGTACGATCCCTCTTTATCCACGTTTATCCTTCTTTATCTCTCTTTCTCCATTTTTATCCCTGTTTATCCCTGATTGATACCTGGCCCTTTTCATCATTCTAGTTTTGTAGCTGGAAGGGGAAATTCTATAGCACGAGTCATCTCTTTCCAGTAGTTCTTTGACACTCTGAAAAGGAGAATGGATTTGTCATGCTTGATCATGACATCTTATAGTTTGATCAGTGTTGAGTGATCAATGACAGTTCTTACTGTGATTGTGTGAGGTCTTTGGATAGTTAGATAGATTCAATACGCAATAACCCGTTACACAAAAACTGACGTCTGAAGTCCGAAGTCTGCCGTCCAATCAGAGTTGGTAAAAATGATAGTACGCGTCTGTGGACCGTCGACGGTGGTCTGTGGACTACTGCCTACTTATCGATCCATAGGATGGAATTACCGGTACCGAATTCATTCTGCTCCCACAGCTTGTTGTCCGGATCAATGATCCACTGTCCGTCGACCACGAATTTATAACGGTGCTTGCCGGTGGCAAGGTGCACACTGAAGATCCAGTCGTTGCCGGAACGCTTCATGGGAAAGGCATCCGGCTTCCAGCCATTGAAATCGCCCGCGAGGTATACGTTCTGAGCCTTATCGCGACCTTTCAGGCGGAAGGTATAATTGGGTTCTATGATCAGATAGGAGTTGCCGGTATTATTCTTCACATTCACCGTTAAGGGATTTGCCGGATCGGTCATCCACTGTCCGTCCACTATAAACTTGTATTCATAGTTACCCGGACCCAGTACATAAGGCAGTTCCCAACCCGTTGCGGTCTTCTTCATATACAATTCATCTTCCTTCCAGCCGTTGAAGGTTCCGCTCAGCACAACCTGCCGCGCATTGGTATAGCCATTCAGCGCAAACGGGTAAGGCTTGCCCAGGCGCAGAACGGAGTTCATGCCTCCCTGGCTGTCGGGCAATTTTTCAGGGTTGGTTTCGTCGTTGAGCCAGTTGCCATCTACTACGAACTTATAGGTATGCGTTCCCTTGGCAAGGTACAATGGCAGTTCCCAGCCGGAGGGGGTTCGCGTCATGGCCAGGTCTTTCGGGCGCCAGTTGTTGAAGCTGCCTGCCAGGTACACGTTCCGGGCATTCGTGTAGCCATTCAGGTGGAAAACGGTATTGGTCCTGAAGTATACCGAGTTGATATTGCCCAGACCATCATTCTCCCGCAACTGGTTGTCGCGATCCAGGATCCAGTTGCCATCTGAAATGAACTTATACCAGTATTTGCCGGGGCTGAGCGTAACCGTAGCGATCCAGCCGCTGTCATTGTGCGTCATGGTGATGGCTCCCGACTCCCAGTTGGTAAAGCTGCCGGCCAGCTGTACGCGGCGGGCCGAATGATTTTCCTTTAGGTAAAAGGTTACCGTAGAGCCCTCAATGGCAAAGGCAGGCTTGTTGCGGAATTTATTGATGCCGGCTACAATTCCATTATTAACGGCAGGGAACAGCTCAGCGAAGGTGGGATGCTTTTCCGTGAAGATGATCTTATCTACGGGATCATTGCTGGTAGCGACAGCCTGCATTGATTTACTCAAGGTGATGATGTTTCCTTTATCGGACATCACTTCCCAACCGGCCCGGTACAGCGAATCGGCCGATTGGGTGCGCAGGTAATACGGCAACGCCAGCTCGCTGAGGTCGTAGCGGGTAATGAAGCTGTCCAACGAGGCAGGGCTGATCCTTTTATCCAGCGTGATCACCATTTTGCCATCCCGTATGGTATAGCTTTTCACTACCTGGCCCTGTGCCTGAAGCACCACGAAGGTAAACAGCACAGCCAGTACCCAGGGGATGCTATGATGGCTGCGGTTCATTTCCATATGTACATTTTACGGTTCACAAAGTTAAACCCTATTTTATGCAGCGACAGAAAGTCGAAGCCGAGGATGCCGTCTATACAGCCACCATAGGAAATACAGGTGTTCTCCAGGTTGGTGATCAGCACGGGAAGCGTGCCGATATCCAGTCCGCCGATCTGCATATTCTGAAGATCGCCATACAGGGCGTCCACCTTCTTATTTCCAGCCCCGGTAAGCGTGACCCGGCGCGTAATGGTCACCTGGTCGAAGATCTTATTCGGCAGGCGGCTATCCAGCACATTCGATTCGGCCGCACAGTCGATGATCAGCTTCAGCTTTTTGCCAGCCATCATTGTAGTGGCAATGATCCGGTTATCGGTGAGATCGATAGGAAAGGTGCGGTAGGCAGCCGTGTCGTTCAACAGTTCGTGTTTGTATACAGACGCTTCCTTACGACCGATCCGATGCAGGTAGATCAGGTTTTTTTCATAATCGATGATCATTTCGCACTGCCGGAACAGTTCCATGCCCAAAAGCCCGAGGATCCTGATGCCTTTGGTGTTCTCGATATGCCCGAGTCCTACGAGATCAGCCTCCAGCTTCGAAAAGTTTAAAGAACCGAAGCTGAAAGCCTTTACGGTGGTTTTTACTACGGGTGGTCCGCTGCCGGTAATACCGGACTGCTCCGCATCGGTAGTGGTAGTGACATAATCCCGAAAATAAGTGAGGTTCAGTACCAGGTGTGGCGCACCGCTATCCAGCACAAAATTTCCTTCCGTGGTATCGGCTTTGGCCTGGAGTATGATCAGGTTACCGGCTCGCGTAAACGGAAGAATGCAGGAGCTGGAATCGGCAGCAGTATAGCGGATGGCTGAAAAGGTGAAAACGATCGGCTTTCTGCCGGGCGGATGCGCCCATGCAGAAAATGAACCTGTTACAGCCAGGAAGAGGAGCAGTACCGTTATGGAACGATGGTGGTTCAGGCAATGATTTCTGCCTGAAAAATAACGGATTCAGGCCGCCCGCAGAAACCATTTATAAATTAGGCAGGCATAAAAAAAGGGCTCCCTGCAGAAGCCCTTTCGTTTATATTGCTTTAGTTATCAGTAACGTCCGTCTTTTTTATCCTTGGACCGGCCGATTCCATATCCTACACCGGCACCCAGCACACCTCCGATAATACCACCGGCTACCCTGTTTTTCTTATTGATCACGGCTCCAATAACCGCACCGGCACCGCCACCAATGGCAGCACCCTTGGCAGCCTTGCTCCATCCTTTCTTGGCTTTCGCCGTATTAGAAGAACTGGAAGTGTTGGAAACCGTACGGGAACGTCCGCTGCTGCTGGAAGAAGCCCTGCGTACAGGCGCCGTAGACCGCTGTGTGGTTTGCGGAGCTGTAGCAGTAAGCTGCTCAGCCTCACCGTACTGGTTTGCCTGGATCAGCTCATTCTGAGCTTTCCATGCCTGGTATTGCGCCAATCCTGCTGTATCAACGGGATTGATCGGTTTCGTCATGGTGCTGGCATCCACTCGGGGAGCACTGTTACAGGCTACCATAAAGGAGGCCGCCATAAAAAAGGGAATGAATCGTTTCATAATCCGGGTATTTGGTACTAGTTGTTTCATAATTTATGTTTTATAGGATAAGTCATTCTCAATAACACCCTACCACTTGCCGAAACCATGCCAGTCAGCCCGGCCGTATGTTAAAGAGAATTGGAAAGCTGTTTCGTTTAACACTATTTTAGGCGTAAAAGCCTCATTTTCCGGCTGTTATTTTTACGTTGAAACCACCCATAACACCAAGCTTTATGGAAGGCGTTTCTTTTTTTCTACAAAACGGCCCATTTATCATATTGATGATTTCATTACTATTTTCCTACGCTTAAGTCACATCTCTTTTTCAGCGACCATAAGGCGGCTGACCTTTGCGGCGCAATCAGTTAAAAACTCAAACCGAAACCAATGCTTTCTTTACTTTCTTTACGTCAGCTTCCTTTTTCAGAACATCCCAAGGTCTTCAAAAAGCTGATGATCTTTATGAATGGAACGACCATTCTCATTTATACGTTTGTTCGCGTACTCGTATCCGATTTCTCGTTCCGCATGATCGATGAAGTGGTGACTGTTTTCAAGATCACGGCTACGGGTTCCGTACTGGCCATTCTCTTTTACCTGGTATTTACGTTTATCGAATTCCTGGATACGGCCGAAGGAAAGAACAAGATGCTGCAGCTGATACGGCATCACCGGAACCGGCTGCTTCTTTTCATTCTGCTGACCCTCGGTTTTGCTTCCTGCCAGGCTCAGACCCTGCATGGGGTGAAAAAGGACTTCGGAACCGGCCTCGTAGCCAGTTATACCAACATAGAACCGGAGCGGGTACTTCTGGTGATGAACGATGAGGTGCTGGGACATACCGACATACCACTGGGAGAAACATTCATGCTGGTAAATGAAAATGTAAAAGGCTTTGTCCAGGTTGATAATAAGATTTCTGTGGGCTGCTCGCTCCTGATCTCCGATGAAAAAGGAAGAGCCGTATTGAAAGATGCTGACCTTTTCAAGGGCCATGATACCTTCCATCCGCAGGATGCCCGTTTTCTGAAATGTACCATCTCCACCGGCAAGCCTATGGATTGGGAAAAGACTTATACGGTACGGGTAGTATTCTGGGATAAGAATGGAACGGGTAAGATCGTAAACAACCTGAAGATCCGGATCATCGATATTCCCTGAACACGCTGTAGCAGAAATAAAAAGGGCGATGTATGTACATCGCCCTTTTTTATCGGCTAACGGGCTAGCTCACCTGAATCTCCTGGCGAGCCGTTTCCTTACCAGGCAACAGAGGCAGGCTTACCTGCAGCACCCCATCCACATAGCTTGCCTTGATGGAAGTTGCGTCGATGGTATCGTCCAGCTGAAACACCCGGACAAAGCCTCCGCGGCTGTATTCCCTCAATACCCATTCCGGCCTGGGGAAACCTTCCGGCGGCATGTAGGAGATGCGCAGCTCGCGGCCTTCCACATCCAGTTTAAAATGTTCCTTGATCCTTCCCGGTGCGAACACCAGCATTTCGTAGCTGTTGGCTGTTTTGTAAATGTTGACAGCAGCTCTCTGCATAGATCGGATAAGCTGAGGCCTTTGCCTGCTTCCGTAGTTGCCTTTTGCGGCGCATGACTGATTGTAGTACATGGTTTTACTTTTTAAGTGAAAAAATAAACGAACAAAAAGGCTTGCGGAAGAATCAGGCCATACCGGAATCGCACCGCTTATGGCAGTTAGGGTAGTGCTGAATGAAGGAAAAGCTGCCAATTCCTGCAGGCTTTTCCTTCATTTTGTCATTCGGACAAGGACGGCTTCGGATCAGCAGGGGTGTGGTTCGAGGAAGAACGTCTTATTGCGGCCAGTGGCAAAGGAAAGAGGAGCCTCAGGCTCCTCTTGTTTTTTATCGGGTGGATATGTGAACTCCGTATCAGTTCCAGTTCCTGGAAAATACTTTCTGCAATAAATTGGTAGTACGGGCATTGGCATCCGTGCGCACCTGCTTTTCTTTTTCTTCCAGCTTCTGGAACATGGCTTCACTGACCGCTCCGGCCATAAGGTTGGCCAGGTCCAGGTTGAACCGGTCACCGGATAAACTTTTGGCAGGCTTGATAATGTTTTCCCATTGCTGGTTCAGCTTATATTCATCCAGCGCCGCCTGCATAGCCGGGCGAATGGATTTGCGCAGGCTGTCGCCGACTGAACTTCTTAAATAATCCGTAGCTGAAGTGCCTCCGTTCTTGATAATGCGCATGGCATCGGTCAGCCGCATGCTGTTGATGCCACTGACAAAAATGGGAATAGAACTCGTAGCTGTTTTTTGCGCAGCCGTGCTTAGTGTAGTGGTAAAGCGGTCGATCTCATTGGTAAGTCCCAGCTGATTCAGGGTATTCAGCGTTTTGCGAACCGGCTCGGGGAAAAGCGTGCTCATGATCATTTCCTTGCTGAAGGCACCGTTGGCCAGTCCATCGCGGGCGCCCAATGACAGCATTTCACGGATAGCCGCAGCAGCATCCTGCTCATTCAGGGTATAGCCGGCCAGACGGCTGCTGCTGCACGAATACGTGAGCGGCAATAGAAGCGCCAGTAAAATAGGTACAAATAATCGTTTCATAATTCTGTTTTAAAGGTTAACCGAATTTCTTTATAGGCAGACTAAAAAATCATGCTGAGGTTTTATGGAAGAATGTTAAAGAAGGGCAAAGACGTGAATAGTCAATAGTGAATAGTCAAAAATTAATGGGTACTATTTTTATAATCTGCTGAGATGGCTTGGGGGTACAATCTAAAAGGAAGTAATTTTAGCGAATGGAGCCCAAATTATTGCTGGAAGCTATAGAACAGAATGTTCAGAAAATGCAGCAAGTGCTGCAGCCGGTTGCTAAAGATCTGTTTAACCGGAAGCCGTCTGATGGTGGATGGTCGGCTGCACAGGTAACGGATCATATCATACAACTGGAAGCGATCACCCTGGCAGCATTGAAAAGCGAAGGGGCGGTATCCACCCGGCCGCCGGACGAAAAGATCGCACTGATCCGGTCTGTTATGGAAAGTGATGTAAAGCGCGTGGCTCCCGAGATCGTGATGCCTTCGGAAGCCGAAACGGATCCGCAGGAACAATTGGCTGCTTTTAAAAAGCAATCCGATATACTGAAACAAGTGGTGGAAGCCACCGACCTGCAGCAAGCCTGTCTGCAGATCAAGCATCCTGGCTTTGGAACACTGACCAAATGGGAATGGCTGGCTTTCTGCGAAGCGCATACGCGCAGGCATTTAATACAAATGGAGCGTTTACTACCGATAGCTGCATCAGTATAAACACTCCATTTGCTCCTGTAAATTTTCAGAGTACGATTGAATTCAGTAGGGTACTTTACTAAGTTGTGCACTTACACGCTTCTGCTTCCGCCAATCAGTTTGATCAGGAAGATGATGATCGCAATCACCAGAAGGGCGTGGATCAGACCACCGGCCACGTGGAACGCAAATACGCCCAGAAGCCATCCGATGATCAGTATTACCGCGATTACATATAATAGATTTCCCATTGTATTCTGTTTTTAAGGGTGAAGAAATGCCTAATGTTGTTTGCTTAGCTTACTGCAGTGCGCAGGTCGCCTTCCGCTTTGGTGAATTTGTTTTTAGCTTTGGAAAAAGCATCATCTGCTTTATCCTTCAGATCGTCAACGACATCGGAGAATTTCTCAGGATCGGCAAAGTAATAAACCACTCCTGCTACAGCAGCGCAGACTAAAGCGCCTATAAGAATTTTTTTCATGTTGGTTATTTTGATAGTATGCAGGCAATAGCTGTGCCATGACCCATTATCCGTTTTTCGCATTTCCCGTATTGGGGAGCAGGACTTATGGAATTACCCGGTTGCCAAATGATGGTATACCTGTAATAAACGGACATAAAAGCCTGCTATTCATCTTACTATTTTGCCACTGGCCCCAAAATGAGCCATTCGTTGCCTTAATATATAATAAATTGTTGCGCACATGAACGCAAGAAGGATCCTCCTGTTTCTGACATTTCTGTTGGCAGCAACTGTACTGTTGCAGGCGCAGCCGGCACGGCCTTTGGGCATCCGCCTCACCGTTTTGAACCCGCAGGGGATACCTGTGTCCGGTGCCACGATCGAATTGCGCGACAGTAAAGCCTCCCTGTTCAAAACACAGGTTGCCGATTCCAATGGGAAAGCAGACTTTGATAAATGGCCATCCGGTCCTTTTACAATCGTCGTAACCGGTGTTGGTTATACAGAAAGCAGGAAGCCAATCAGCCCGCTGGCCGAAGATGCCACTGCAGCATGGGAGATCCGCCTGGAACCCGCTTCCAGGTCATTGCAGGATATCCGTGTGATTTCCAAAAAGCCCCTGATCGAATTGAAGCCCGACAGAACCGTCATCAACCTCGATGCCGGCATTACCAATACCGGTACCACCGTACTGGAGGCCCTGGAGAAAATGCCCGGGGTCAGTGTCGATAAAGACGGCAATATCAGCCTCAAGGGAAAAGCCGGTGTGCTGGTGCTGATCGATGATAAGCCCACCTACCTGGGAAGTACGGAACTGGCTGCGCTGCTGGGTGGCATGAATGCTTCGCAGGTGAACCAGGTGGAGCTGATGACCAATCCCCCGGCCCGCTATGATGCTTCGGGAAATTCAGGTATCATCAATATCAGGACTAAAAAGAATAAGCAGAAAGGCTATAACGGCAGCGTGTCACTTTCGTATGGGCAAGGACGTTACCCGAAGAGCAACAACAGCGTTCAGCTGAACCTGCGTACCGATAAGATCAATTATTTCCTGAATTACAGCCTGAATGCCAATCGTAACTATTCCGACCTATATGCTTTGCGCACCTATTATAAAAGTGATGCGCAAACCGTTGCTTCCCTGCTGGAGCAACAGTCGCCCATGCGCAGCAGAGGCACCTCGCATAACCTCCGGGCCGGGATGGATTACACCTTCAATAAAAGAACCTCGGCCGGCCTGGCCGCTACCGGATTTTTCCTGGACCGGAGAACCGACGCCGCCAGCCAGGCTTTCTGGATGGATGCCGGCAGAAAGCTGGATTCCGTAATCAACACCTCTAACCGGAATGCCAACAAATGGAAGAGCGGAGGGCTGAGCTTTAACCTGAAGCATGTATTCAATGCCAGATCGGAACTGACGGCTGATGCCGATGTATTGCGGTACAGGATCAACGGTGATCAGTTTTTTGAGAATGCCATTACCGGAACCTATATCGAAGCTTATACGGGAAGCCTGCCGGCCTCTATCAACATCGTGTCCGGGAAAGCGGATTGGAGCTATCAGCTGAACCAGCGAACGAAGTTTGATGCCGGCTGGAAATCGTCCCGAATCCATACCGATAATTCAGCTGATTATTTTTACCGGGACGGTACTACCTGGCAGCCTGACCTGGGAAAGACCAATCATTTTTTATATACGGAGCATATTCATGCCTTTTACGGCAACCTGCAAAGCAAAGCAGGAAGATGGAGTGGCCAGGCCGGACTACGATATGAAATGACCAATTACGACGCGAACCAGCTAGGTAATGCGGCGCGAAAGGATTCTTCGTTCTCCAGACAGTACAACAGCCTTTTCCCAACAGCTTTTCTGAGCTTTGAGGCGGATAGCAACCATACCCTGACCCTAAGCGCCGGACGCCGGATCGACCGCCCTGCGTTTCAGAAGCTGAACCCTTTTGTATTCATTATTAATAAATATACCTACCAGCAGGGCAACCCGTTCTACCGGCCTCAATACAGCTGGAACCTGGAAGCCAGCCACAGCTATAAAGGCAAGCTGGTGACTACCGCCAGCTATAGCGTTACCAAAGATTATTTTTCACAGATCTTCCTGGAAGATACAGCAGGAGGCACCATCATCTATACGGAAGGCAATCTCGGACGCTTACGAAATTTCGGACTATCGGTCAGCTACCAGCTGGACCCTGCCAAATGGTGGTCTGTTTCAGGCCAGGCAGCTGTAAATCATAAGAAACTGGAAGGGGTGATCAGCAAATCGCTGAAGGCCGATGTCACCCAGGGCAATTTTTCACTGAACAACCAGTTCCGCTTTAAAAAAGGCTGGGCCGCCGAGCTCACCGGATTTTATGTGACACAAAGCCAGCAGGATATCCAGGAGATCGTGGAGCCTTCCGGACAGGTTTCAGCCGGCCTCTCCAAACCGGTATTCAAAAGCAAGGCAACCCTGAAGTTCAGCGTGCGCGATATTTTCTATACCCAGGCCATGAAAGGCTTTACTACTTTTCAGCGGGCTACGGAATCTTTCAGCTTTACCCGTGATACCCGGGTGGCAACGCTTTCCCTAACCTGGCGTTTTGGTAAACCCTTCAAGGCAGCCAGAAGATCATCGGGCTCCGCTGCAGATGAAATTCAACGCGTCGGCAACTGATCAGTTAGCTGATTAGTTGAATTGGGATTAGCTGACGCCTGGTTCTCAAATCATTCGAAGTTCCCTGCTCGCTGTTCTCAGTTCGTTATTCTTTCAGCTCATCGCCCCCTTTACCCAATTCATACGGCCTCCCGGCAATTCATTCAAAAACAGCCCCGGAGGCTTGTCCGGGCGGGGTAACTTCTTTACTTTTGATGCCTGCTCCAGTCGTCCTTTAAAACACCACACCGCTTGCTTCAAGCAATTCTGCCTTACCAAAACTATTAACTCAAAAAACGATACATATGCGTTCCGTAAAGATCCTGCTGCTATTGGTTTGCTGCACGCCCCTGCTTTCCCAGGCGCAGTTGCTTAAGAAATTAAAAGACAAGGCCAACCAGGTGGCTGAAAAGATCGGAGAGAAGAAAGCCGAAGAAACGACCGGTGTCGATAATTCCCAAAATGGCACGAACGGCAGTAGCGGGTCCACTACCGGATCTACGGCAGGCCGCCGTAATAATAAAGGCGGTGCCGGATTGATATCGACCCCTCCGGATGTAAAGGAAAACCTGACCACGGCTGAAACCTCTTTTACGTCCGCAAAGTACAGTGAGGCCCGCTATGCCATACAGCAGGCCATGCTGGGCGTGGAGCTGGAAATAGGACAGGCCATCCTGAAGTCACTGCCACAGGCTATCAATGAACTGAAATATGAAGCTTCGGCCGACCAGGTTACCAGCACAGGCTGGGGATGGGCCGGACTGACCATCTACCGTGAGTATAATAAAGATGACAAGCAGCTGCGCTTCTCCATTTCCAACAATGCTGCCTGGATGCAGGCCATCAACATGTACTTCAATAATGTTGGCTATGCACAGAATACGGGAGGCGAGCAAAAATGGAAGCAAACCAAATTGCACGGACTGCGTGCGGTGATCGAATACGATGCCAACAGCGGCTATAAATTAAGCGTGCCGCTCGGACAAACCTCCATGCTCATTTTCGAGGGTGTGAATTTTGCCAACGAGCAGGAGTTTATGAAATCGGCTGAGCAGATCGATGTGGAAAAGATCCGTCAGCAACTGGGAGAAAAATAATCAGCACACGTACAAACAGACAATTATGAAAAAGTTAAGCATACTCTTTTTATCCTTTTTGGTTATTATCGCTGCGCAGGCGCAGAACGATTTCAAGAAACAACTGGGCGATGCCCGTACGGCCTATGCCGCCGGTAAGCTCGATGATTCCCGCTTTGCCATGCAGCAGATGTTGTATGAGCTGGATATGATCACCGGTAAGGAAGTGCTGAAGCTGCTTCCGGCGAAAATGAATGAGCAGGCTGCCGTAGCCAAGCTGGATAACGTGTCCGGAGCCTCCGGCTTCACCGGAGTGATCATCCATCGTGAATGGGGTAAGGAATCGAAATATTCCGACACCGCTGCCAACCACAATATAGAAATGGAAGTGATCAGCAATTCGCCGATGATCGCTGCTGTCAATGGACTGCTATCGCTGCCGCTGATCGGCAATACGGGTGATAATAAAGTAGTAAAGATCGCCGGGTATAAAGCCCTCGTAACAAGGGTAGACCAGGGCGATAATAAATATAATTACGATCTGCAGTTGCCGCTGAACAACTCCCTGATCACGCTGAAGGCCCCGGGCCTGACGCAGGACCAGGTGATCAAGCTGGCCAATACCATTCCGGTTCAGGAGATCGCCAAGATGCTACAGTAAGTTTCCGTTTTTTAATCAGGAATAGCCGGTAGTCAGTTACCGGCTATTTTATTGTCCGGAAGCGTGATCAGCAAGCATCATGTTACCCAGCGCCAGCACCACTTCCCTGATCTTCTTTTCCGTTTCCGTATCTGTGATCGTTCCATCCTTACTCATTTTGGACCGGATGAAGGAGATCACCAGCAAAGCTTTTTCCTCCAGATGCGCTTCAATTACGCGAAGGGTTTCCAGCAGCGCCGCATGGCCTTTATTGCCTAAGGAAGAAGCTGTGATCAGAGCCACCGGTTTGTGCGAGAAATCACTGGAGGAGACAGTCCAGTCCAAAGCATTTTTCAGGCTGCCGGGTACCCCCATTGCATATTCCGGCGTGCAGATCAGGACCCCGTCGGCATCCCGCAACTGGCGCCGGAAGGCTTCAACGGCTTCGGGTGGCGTATCGGTATCAAGATCCGGATTGAACTGCGGCAGGCCGGCCAGACTTTCAAATAATTCAAACTCCACACCTGTAAGCGGCAGGGTCATGATATACTTTATGATTGTAAGATTACTGGAGGTTTGCCTAGTGGAGCCGCAAATGGCCAGTACTTTTCTGTTCTTTGCCATGTTATTCTGTAAGTGGAACCCGGCACCCCTGTGCGGTTTCTTTCAACTGGTTTTCGATGCTTGTACCATCGATCAGTGCCTCGTGTTCCAGGATTTTTTTGTTACGGATACGAAAATAGCGATATCCGGTGGTGCTGATCTCCTTTCCGGTTGGTGCTATGCCCCTCCAGGTGCCGGTATGCTTCAGTTGCATCCGCACCTTGATCATTACTTTGTCAGCTTGAGCGACCATTGCTTCAATAGCAGTATGATGCTCAAATGAGGCCCCCGTAGCCCCGATCCAGGCAATCGTTCCGGACGAGGTAGGTGGAAAGGAAGCGGGTAAAGAGCGGTCGGTATAGGCCGGATGAATCAGTTCAGCCCATTTATCAAAATTTCTTTCATTCCAGCCAAGCCGGATAAATTGCGAGACAAGATCTGCATGCTGTTCCATATAATTTTATTTAGGCAGCAAAAATCCTGGTTCGCTAAACTGTATTTTGTGTCAAAATGCACAGATTCAGTTTTTCTTTTTACGTATACGACTTAGCGTTTCGCGCGAAATGGCCAGGTAAGAAGCTAAGTGGGTAAGGGAGATCCTTTGCAACAGCGAAGCATGGTCTCTTACCAGAAGCTGGTAGCGCTCTGTCGGCGTATAGCGCTTGAATTGCAGGCTGTGGGCTTCCTCTTCTTCCAATAACTGTTCCAGCAGTTTTCTCCCAAATGAGGTAATGACCGGAGAGCGGTTATACAGGGACAGAAGCTTTCGTTTATCCAGCTCCCAGAGGGCAGTAGGTTCCATGGCTTCAACTACATATTCTGATGGCTGTTCTTTCTGCAGGCTGCTGAGCAGGGTGGTGAAGTGTTCTTCCGGTGTAAACCGCAGGTTGATCTCTTTACCCTCCTGATTGTAGTAGGTCCGTAATAGCCCCTGTTCTACAAAGAATATTTTTTTGCATACCTGGCCTTCGGGATGTACGATACCTCCTTTTTTAAAAAAGCGGGGCGCTGCACAATCATGAAGCTGTTCCAGCACCTGTTCCGGGACAGCTTCCATGCTTTTCACCTTCTGATCGAATAAAGCCGTAGACAGCGCTTTCATAGCAGCAAAGGCTATCGTTTTTTATCAGCCCTGTTTTTCAATTCTTCAACGGGCATCGTGATCATACGGCCAACCGGCTGATTACCCTTGTAGGTGATCACCTTCAGCATCACGGCATCCTTAGGAGGCGTGAGGGCTCCTGTGTATTTCGGGTAGAAACGATCGGGCCAGGTATTGTCGAAGCTGTAATAAATATCGAGTCCTTCCACTTCCGTGCCCAGCTCTACCTGCAACTGCTGGTCCTTCCGCTTCACGGAAAAAGAAGGATCGTAGGCGGCCCGGGAGTATTTCGTTTCTGAAAGATCCAGTCGTGGGAAGTGCTTTTCCACCCGGCTGAAGAACTGGTTCCAGTTCTTTTTCTGTTTTGGTGACCAAACCGATTCGGCAATGGCCATGCCGCGCGGCCACACCATATACTGAACAGCGCGCATGTTCTGCAGCTGCTCGGTCCACAAATTGGCCTGCCCGCCTTTTATATACTTAGGATCGACACCTTCGGGCATCGGCTCAAATTCATAGGCCTTGCTCAATGGAAGCGAAGCGTATACTCTCGGTTCAATTACAGGATCTGCCTGCATATAATCGAGATAGGCATAAGTGGTGGGACTCATTACCACCTCATGCTTCATCTTAGCCGCTTCAATGCCTCCTTTCATGCCTCTCCAGCTCATTACCGCTGCGCTGGGTGCCAGTCCTCCTTCCAGGATCTCATCCCAGCCCATGAATTTCTTTCCTTTGGATTCCACGATCTTTTCCAGTCTTTTTTCGAAATAGCTTTGCACTTCCTCCATGCTTTTCAGGTTTTCCTTCTGCATCAGCTGTTTGATCGCTTCCGTTTTTTCCCAGAAGTTCTTTGGGCATTCGTCTCCCCCCACATGTATGTATTCGAAGGGGAACAGCTCGGCTACCTGCGTCATTACCTTATCCATGAATTCATAGACCTTTTCATTGGCCGGGCAAAGTGTATTATCGATGAGCGCAATTGGTGGTGCCCCGTGTGACCAGTCCATGATCTGCTCGCCGGAACGAACCTTATACTGATCGGCGCCGGGCGTACAGGACAGTTCAGGATAGGAAGCAACGGCAGCCAGGCTATGCCCGGGCACATCGATCTCGGGAAGGATATCGACAAAGCGTTCTTTGGCATACTTTACCAGTTCGCGGATGTCCTCATGCGTATAGAAGCCGCCAAAATTGCGGGGTTCATCCGGGGTAGGCGGCGTAAAGGTTCCAAAGTATCCTTCCTTCTTCACGTTCCAGGCACCTACCTCGGTAAGCTTCGGCAGGCCTTTGATCTCCAGGCGCCAGCCTTCATCATCGGCCAGGTGCAGGTGCAGCAGGTTGAACTTATAGCGTACCATATCATCAATAAAGCGCTTCACTTCCTGCTTGGTAAAAAAGTGGCGGCTTACGTCGAACATCAGGCCTCTCCATCCGAAACGGGGGTAATCGGTGATCTCTGCACAGGGAACCTGCCAGCTAATGCCCGGTATCGCTACCGCGCTTTCGATCTCTTTAGGAAAAATTTGCAATAGCGTCTGCACGCCATAGAACAGTCCGGCCGGCATATTGGCTTTTACGCTAATCCCTTTTGGGGTTACCGATAACTGGTAGCCTTCCTTACCCAGGCTTTTATCGTCTTTTGTATTCAGAGACAGCGTAATAGCCGCTGCAGCAGAAGAAGTAGCGATCGATACCGTCTTTCCGGTAGCGGCACTTAAACGATTCTTCAGGTAGTTACTTACCTGGCTCACTTCCGTCTGGGCCGGTGCCGCAATCACTACAGATGCGGGAAGGGTGTAACTGCCCGAAGTAAGTTTAGCGGAAACCGGTTCGGGAATGATAGCCAGTGAGGTTGCATTCTGTGCGAGTACAGAAAGGGAGCAACAGGTCAGAAGGAGCAGGAAATACGATTTCATGAAGCAAATACATTTAATTGGTGAGGGTGCCAACCAAACTGGCTGGTCGTCCTTAAAAATAAGAATACCTCACCGATTCGGATCGAACACAGTGAGGTATTTACAAAAATGTATTGCTAAAAGAAAGCAAATCAATTAATAGCGGTTGCGGTCCCTGTTATTATTGGGAGGAAACTTCCTGTTGAAGCCCCCGCCACCGCCGCTGTTGCCACCGCGAAAGCCACCACCTCCGCCACCGGAGTTTCTTTCATCTGCTTCTTTAACGATCAGGGGTTTTTTGCCAAGGGAGATATCGTTCAGGTTTTCAATGGCGTCACGAGC
>DATAHC010000137.1:0-4251 GCA_036263415.1 Flavisolibacter sp. | reverse complement strand
ACAGGTTTCCAGATCTTCCCCCTCATCGAGCTTACCCTTGGGTAGATCCCATTTTCCCCTGCGGAAGATGAGCAGTATGCTCTTAGCCGGAGAGAGTACGAGGCCTCCGCCCGCCAGGATCACCGTAAAGCGCTGTTGGAACGAGTCCATCAGCTCCGGAACATCCGTATGCAGGAATATGCCCCTGTCCACCTCTTCCTTATTCATTTCATGGATCATTGTTTTAACCGTATGGATATTCCATTCATCAATGAACATCGTTTCCCGCTGGTGTAGATACGCTTCCAGGTCAGGGGTAATGGTATCGGTCAGAAACAAGGGTTTATTTCCGAAATAGATCGTCTGCTGCATGCTCAAAAATAGTTTCAAATAGCTGAATTCCTGATTCCAATACCTTCGCAGCATGACAGATGCGACACTAACAGCAGAGAAGTTATTACAGGCAGGCGCCGTACGGTTACGTCCTCAGGAACCCTTTACCTGGGCCAGCGGCTGGAAGAGCCCTATTTACTGCGATAACCGGCAGCTTTTATCCCTTCCTTTCATCCGGGAATATATCAAAAGCGAACTCTGTAATGTTATTTTCGAGCGTTTTCCGGAAACCGAGCTGGTAGCAGGCGTGGCCACGGCAGGCATACCCTGGGGCGCTATGGTGGCCGACCAGTTAAAGCTGCCTTTCATCTATGTGAGGCCAAAGCCAAAGGAACATGGCCTGGGCAATCAGATAGAAGGTCAATACCAGGCCGGCCAGAAAACAATCGTCGTAGAGGACCTTATTTCCACGGGAAAAAGCAGTCTGCAGGTGGTAGATGTGCTTAGTAAACAGGAAATGCCGGTTATTGGAATGGTTTCCATCTTTAATTACCAGTTCAATCAGGCCAGGGAAGCCTTCGAGAATGCGGGAATACCGTATGTTTCGCTTACGGATTATCCATCCCTGATCCAACTGGCGCAGCAAAAAGGAATTATTGAGGAGCGTGAGCTGGAAGTTTTGTTAAAATGGAGAGATGATCCTGCGAACTGGACCGGAGTTTATTAAATTCGTAAAAATGACTCCATGAAAAAGCTATTGTTGACCTTATTAATTGGGTTTGGTGCCCTGGCCTCACAGGCTCAGACCAAAGCCATACAAACCGTAAAGATCAGTACGCCTACTGTACAATGCGAGATGTGCAAGACAAAGATCGAAAGCTATCTAAAGCGCTATGATGGGGTGATGACGGTAAATGTGAATTACAAAAGAAAAGAGACCACCGTTAAGTACCTTACAGACCGCACCAATGAAGAAGTGATCAAGACGGCCATTGCCAATGCAGGGTATGATGCCAATGAAATCAAGGCCAATCCGGAAGCCTATACAGCACTGCCCAAATGCTGTAAAAAGGTCGAGGATGGGGGCGGAATGCCTAAGAATTAGTAAAAATATTAGTATTGTAAAAGCTCCTTTCAGGAGCTTTTTTTATTAGAATTTGATCTCGTCCAGCCGATGCATTCCCTGATAGTGGATCGGTTTTGAAATGAAAATACCCGCCTTTCCGACTTTCACATTCCCATCTGCTTTCAACAGGATATCCTTCTTTACAAAGTCCTGCCAGTTGAATTTTCTTGCCATGGAAAGTGGAATCTGCCCGGAAAACGGAACAGAGAAATCGGCATTTTTTGATACCCCAACTTCTGATTCCTGATTGAATTTTCCCAGATATACGGTATCAAGGTATACATCTACGGCTGCCTCTTTGACAGTAACTCCAAAACTGTTTGGGTTAAAATAGGTTACATTGAAACCTATGGTTGCCGCGTCCAGGTTCAATTTACGAACTCCAAACTTTTCTACTCTCTTAAATTCCGGATCCTTTACATCCCTGCAACCCACCACTCCTGCCAGGCCTATCAATACCATTATTGTACTTAACGTGTTCCTCATACCTATAATTCTGCAAATACCATGCGTAATTATAAGTTACCAGGTTAAAAAAGATTTACTAAAACAATTAGAAATCATATTTTAAAACTAACCATATTAGTTTACCATAATTATTAGTAAATAAAATCCCGATAAATAATTAATAATAAGTTTAATGCAAAGTATATATAGACTTAAATTGTATAATATATATGATCAATAATGTAGTTTGCGAATTAATATTATAACATATTAGATAAATTATATTTTGAAGTATCTAAAGCATTGAAATAAAACATATTGAAAGAGTTAACTAATATAAAATATCATTACTATCTAATAATTAAATAATTATTATATATGAAAAATGGCACGTCTCTAAATTTGACAGATCTGCTACTTGCCGCTCCTCTACCCTAAGCAGGAATCAATATCGAAAAATGAAGTGTTTCTGTTCGAATGAAGCGGTATAGGTATAGTATTGTTATAGTCGCACATAGAATTTTATTTACTGCATCATATACCATTCAGGTTTTCCAGCACATGGAAGGTTACTGTTATATTGGCAGTAGAAAGGAGAGGGAATTTTAGTGGTACTCTTATGTTAAATAGAAGGATATTCTGATATCCCCAGTATGATGTGCTGATGTGAAACAAGAGTATTTGCTGGGAGAAGGTGGATAGGAAATGATTTAGCTCACTCGAACTATTTTAGTCCCACAGGACATTGATAGACGGATTCCGATCACTGAAACACTAGTAGTCATAACCTCATCTGCCTCTTCTGAACTTCGTTATTAAAAACTATCACTATTGCTCATAGGAGTAATTTCTTTAATATAATAAAAAGTCAAGTCTGTACGGTGAATTGCTCAATAAAGTCTTTGTGGCAATCTCAACTCTAGCGATGAGATTTTTGAAATAAGCTTTGAAAATGAACCTGGTAAGAAGCAGGAAATTAGCTGCTCTACTCTATTTTTTGTTTACCCTTTAAGATAAGAAGATGAAACAAACTGAATGTGGATAACCCTTCAAATGGTGCAAAAAAAAGCCGGAGCATGCTCCGGCTTTTGAATTCTTTATTGCAGGAATTATAGTCTAACTACTTTCTTGTTCTTAATGGCTCTGAGCGTTGTTAATTTTTGTCTCAGTTCTGAAGAAGCTTTTTCAAGTTCTGTTACAGAGGCATCCGGCATAGGAGAGCGGGTAGCTCTGGCATGCGCAATATCCTGATTGGTTTTTTGCAATTGTGCCAGGACCATATTATAGTTCCGTTCCAGGCTATCCAGCTGGATAACGGTCAGGGCCTGATTCAGGTTGGTATTAACTTTATTCCAGTCCAGCACTTCATACTGGGCTTTCAGGTTTTGCTCAATATTCTGCCAATTGATCTGACCTGCTTCCTTTAAGTATTCATGACGGGCTACCTCTTTCTCTGTAAGCGTCATGGCATCCGCTATCTCATTTTCCACCGCTTTCCACTGCTGATTGGAAACTACCTTTTTAGTAGCATTGACGGTGGCTTTCACCTGTTGCTTCTGTTCTTTGGTAAGAGAGGCATCCACTTCGTCGGCAGCTACCTGCATGATCCCTGTAACCAAAGGAGGTTCAGATTCTGATCCAGCCATAGTGGGATAAAGCCTAAAAGTCTTGTTATCCGTCTGTTCTGTTTGATTTCTTGCTAAGGCAGCCTGATTTTTAGCTTGTTCCGGAATTGATTGTACGGGTCGGCCTGGATCTTCTTCCTCACTGAAAACGGCAAATGGATTGGTTACACTGGTATAGGAAAAAGCTAGTTTCTGACGCTTTTCGTCCTTAATGATCAGGAAAGAGTTGAAGGCTATCACACAAAATAAGGCAGCCAATACACCGGCCAGCTGGGTTTTCTTAAAGCCTTTTTTCTTTTCCATTCCAACAATTTTTTCAATCCTGTTCAATAAGTAATTCTTTCCTGTGGCAGCCATGATCAGGTCCTGCCGTTGCAAAGAGATCTTCTCCAGCGTAAGCAAAGCCGATGCATAGCTTACTTTATCATATCCAAACTGAAGTACCAGTTCATCGCAGCAATTCTCCCTTTCCGCCTCGATCGATCTCATGAATTGCTTTACAAAGGGGTTGAAATACAGGATGGTATTGATTATACTTACCAGGAAATTAACCAGATAGTCGTAACGCCTGATATGAGAGAGCTCATGTAAAAGAACAGCTTCGACCTGCTGAACGGAAATATTGTTCAGGGCGGCCGCCGGTAATAAAATGATGGGTTTCAGATAGCCGATCGTCATCGGTGAGTTCACCAGGTCTGAAACATATACCATGACTTTCCTTGGAATTTCCAGGTGAGCTCC
>DATAHC010000136.1:0-9929 GCA_036263415.1 Flavisolibacter sp. | reverse complement strand
ATTTCCATTTCTGAAAGTTCGTCATACGGGCGGTCCAGAAAAGTCTGATGCTGACTTGTGCGGGTATAGGTATTGATATTTTCCTGATTGCAAAAGTATTTTTTGTTCGAAAACGACCCGGCAACCCATTGCCAGCTACAGGTATTGCTGGCGATATCGCCATCCAGTAAATGATAATACATCCAACGGGCTGGCATTCTCCAGTGTGCTCGGGCAATATTGCAGGCTAGAGACGCCAGGAACATCCTCAGGTGGTTATGTAGATAGCCAGTGGTATAAAGTGTGTTAATGGCGGTATCAAGCGCATGGATGCCCGTATTGGCTTGCTCAAGTGCCTGAACCATCAAATGATGCAGTACGCCACTTTGAGGTGCTCTCAGGTCTGCTTCCAGCTTATTCTGAACCTGTTGGATCCGCTGGAAATACTCCCGCCAGGCTAACTCCTTGAGAAAGGTTTCAATTTCTCCGTACCAATAGCCTTTGGATAAAACATTATCCTGAACTTTCTTTCCACTCAGTATACCCCTTGAAATATAGGGAGATAGATAGCTGATCTTTCCATCGGTAAAATTTCTGGTGCGGTCATACATCACCGGGTCCACTTGCTCCACCCTGGCCCGGATCTGATCATAGGCAGTGGGAAAAAGTTCTGTAACACAAGCTAAAGCGAGACCAGAAGCTGCCTTCATAATAATTGTTTACTGATTTTATTTTGGGTAATAACCCGCTGGCGGCTACTCTTGAACCGGGTAATTATGGCTGATCGTAATTTTCGATGCTTGGTCTTCCTTCCATTGGTTCGCTGCCGCCATTTATTGAAACTGCCTGTTTTCAGCTGTTTTCTCATGAGGCTAATAACGTCTTTCTCCGAAAGGCCGAACTGTTCCTCAATCGCTTCAAAGGGCGTGCGATCTTCCCAGGCCATTTCAATGATCCGGTCCAGATCCTGAACGTCAGCACCTGGAAGAATTTTAGAGAGGTCCAGATGGAAAGAGAGAGTGTTCATAATCGTGATTGAATTGCTTTCGACTGGCTAATAATTAGTATTAAGAAGGAGACCCTTAACTTGATTTTATAGAGGATTAACACCTTCACTGAGGAAACAAACGAGCATTTTAAAAGTTGTTCGTGATGGACACTACTAGTAAGCAGTATAATTAGCTGGATCTTTCCATAAGTATGGATATGTACATTGAACCCGAAACCCTTTTGGCACAATTCGTTAGTCAGAATCCGGTAACGATCAGTCGTCGCCTGGTTATAGAGAATCTCAAACTCCAACATATGGCAACCTGCGCCAAAATATTTATTTATAGGTAATCTACTTATCCTCGGTTTTGGGATAGTATGCATTCTTGATATTGAAAAACGGACCAAGGATAATCTGTAGACTCATTGTCTTTTTTTTAATATTTGGTAAAATGGGAAAGAGTTTTATATTTGTAGTGTACTATGTAACTAGTACACCAAATCACTAAATATGATTCAACTTCAAAATGTATCGTTCGCCTATAGGAAAAAGCCTGTTTTTGACGAGCTCAACCTCCAGTTCACTGCTGGACATGTTTATGGCCTGCTGGGGAAGAACGGTACCGGCAAATCCAGTTTGCTCCGCAATATTGCAGGGCTGCTACAGCCACAAAAAGGTGTCATCAGAGTGAATGGCTTTGCTCCATTTGACCGCCTTCCTGCTTTTCTGGAAGATGTATTTATGGTGCCAGAGGAGTTTTACCTGCCTGATATATCTATTGCAGCCTTTATAAAGCATTACGCTCCTTTTTATGCCCGTTTTAATGCGGATCAGTTCAAAAACTTTGTGTCTGTTTTTCAGATTCCTTTGGACAGTACCCTGCAGAACATGAGTTACGGACAGAAAAAGAAAGTACTGATATCGTTTGCGCTCGCAACCAATGCAAGGGTATTGCTGATGGATGAGCCTACCAATGGGCTGGATATCCTCAGTAAAAGCCAGTTTAGAAAAATACTGGCGGAAGCCCTGGACGAAGAACGTTGCATCATCATCAGCACCCACCAGGTGAAAGATCTTGAGAACCTTATTGATCGCATTACGATCATTGATGAAGGAAGAATCCTTTTTGATGAAACGGTGGAAACCATCACAAAAAAATTGACCTTTCGCTTTGCTTATGACGCTTCGGAAGTAGTGACTGCTCTATATAGTGAATCGTCGCTGGCCGGTAGCGTGATCGTGGCCCCTAACACGAATGGCGAAGAAAGCAAGCTGGACCTTGAATTATTATATAAAGCCATTGTTACCAATAGCGCGCAGATCACTAAACTGTTCGAATCGTAAACTTCTATTATGAACCAGATTTTCAATTTTAAACGGTTTCAATTTTTGGTATCCAAGCACTGGGCCGATAATAAGAAGCGATACATCCTGTCGGTGCTCGCCTTCCTCGGCTTACTGATTACCTGGTTTACCTTTACCATGCTTACACGGATGGCAGAAGTCCCGATGGCTATCGAAGTGCAGCGGATCAGCTTCTTTCTGTCACTTTTTGCCTTGGGCAGTTTTTACGCCAGTCAGTTTTTCCGCGAGCTCGGATCCAGGGCCAAGGGGATCAATTTTTTGCTCGTTCCAGCCTCGGCATTCGAAAAACTACTTTGCAGTATTCTGTACACCGCCGTGCTTTTCTTTGCCGTTTTCGTCACCGCGTTCTACCTCGTAGATACAGTAATGGTAGCCGTTGCAAACAGTATTTCAGGTCATATGGGAATAGCAGGAAAAACAGATGTTGCCAATGTTTTTAATGTTATAATGCTGCGGTTCAACGCTGATTCTACCATCAATTTTTTAATGGTGTTTTTTTCCGTTCAGTCGGTGTTTTTGCTGGGTTCCGTTTATTTTGAAAAATACAGTTTCCTGAAAACGATCATTTGCGGCTTTGTGGGATGCTTTATTCTTTTTTGCCTGCTCCTGCTTTTTAATGAATACATCTTACCGGGTGGCGATTATCCTAACGGCTTTCTGACCTCTTATGTGGTGCATGTAGAAGGAGGTGAAGATCGCCTCGTGCAGGTACCGCGCTGGATTGGAGACGTATTTCACTTTCTGGTGATGTATGGAGTCGCACCGTTTTTTTGGATCGTAACCTATTACCGTTTAAAAGAAAAACAAGTATAGGGCTTCAATTTAATTACCATGCAATTCAGAGAATCAATAGCAATATACCTGCAAATAGCCGACTACGTCTGCGAGCGCATTTTGCTGAAACAATGGAAGACCAATGAACGGATTCCAGCAGTACGTGAGTTGGCTGTCCAGTTGGAAGTAAACCCAAACACCGTCATGCGAACGTTTGAATTCCTGCAGGGTCAACAGATCATTCACAACCAGCGGGGCGTTGGGTATTTTGTGAGTCCCGATGCCATTAAGAACGCTACCCAGTACCGGAAAAAGGAATTTGTGGAAAAGGAGCTGCCGATCATCTTTCGCAATATGTATCTGCTGGAAATGGATTTAGACGAATTAAAGCTGCGCTATGAAAAATTCAAGAAACAAAACTTCAGTTAACCTTATACCTGCCTCATTATGAAAAAAAGCAACAAATTATTATTGGGTGGTTTCCTGGCGGTGCTTTTACTCACCATCTCCATCCATGTGACCCTTTATGCAAAATACAAAAGGGGCGACTATACGATCTATCATGAGGAAGATGAACTGCCGCGCAATTCGCTGCAATCCTTCCCACATATCAGGGCTGTATCTATACAAAACGTGGCAGACGCTATCATCCAATTTAGTGATGTGGCCCAGGTAAAAAAAGACGAAGACAATGGACTGCAATACCAGCAAACCGGTGACAGTCTGACTATTACCGGCCCGCCACCAGGAGAGCATCATGACATTCGGTACAATATACTTTTAATGTTACCCTACAATGCTAAGATTTCTGTAAACAATTCATCCTTGCGTTTCAAAAAAAATACAAAAGCAGCTGATAGCAGCCTGGAATTGATGTTGCGGAAGTCGGCCATCATGTTCAATGAGGGTTTTAGAGTAGAGCGGATGACCATCCTTGCATCCGATAGTTCAGCCGCTTTATTCAGAGGCATCACGAAACTTGGCTCACTTAACGTTGGCCTTTCTAATTCCAGCTTCGAATACGTCGGGGGCGAGTTGGGGCAGTTGGCTATTGTTACCGATTCTCTTTCAAGGATCTCACTGCCCTCCAAACAGCTTTTGAAGGCAAAAATTAGTACGACACAGTAAAGCCTGCAACAAACTAATTCAAAGGTACTGCGCTTTCCACGAAAGCCATAAGGGAAGCTTTTGCCCGAACTATAAAGAACACCAACCTTAATTCTAAAAAAAGTAAAGCTATGAAGCACTTCTATCTATTGCCAATCCTGATGTTCCTGTTTGCGAATGCGTTGGCACAAAACGGTGGAAAAATTTCCGGAAACGTAGTAAAGAGCGGAACACCTGCTGAAGGCGTCACTATCAGCTTGCTGAAAGCCAAAGACTCTGCAACTGTAAAACTTACCGTGGCTAATAAAGAAGGTGGCTATGTTTTCGAGAACATCGCTAACGGGAAATACCTGATTGCTGTTTCAGCCGTAGGTTACCACAAAGGTTTCTCAAACTTCTTGGAGGTCCGTCCCGATCAGCAAGCCGTGCAGCTACCGGCCATCAACCTTATACCAGCATCAAAATCATTATCAGATGTTACGGTTACTGCTAAGCGACCATTGATCGATCAAAGGATAGACCGTACCATTGTGAATGTGGACGCCGCGATCACAAATATCGGAACATCCGCTTTGGAAGTGCTGGAGAAATCACCAGGCATTTCTGTTGACCGTGATGGGAATATCAGTCTGAAAGGGAAAGAGGGCGTGCTCATCATGGTGGACGGCCGTCCCACGCAATTAAGTGGAGCGGACCTGGCTAACCTGCTTCGTAACATGAGTTCCAATCAATTGGATCAGATCGAGATTATGACCAATCCACCCGCGCGTTACGATGCGGCAGGAACATCTGGTGTCATCAATATCAAAACTAAAAAAACTAGCACTGCGGGTTACAATGGCGCGGCCACTGCTACGTATTCACAAGGCAGGTATGCTAAAACGAACGAAGGGTTCAACTTCAACTTCAGGGAAAATAAAATAAACCTGTTCAGCAATCTGAGCCACAACTATCGGAAAGGTTTTGGCACGCTGACCATCCAGCGGAAACTGTATGATCCAACCACATCGGAGTTGACTAATTATTTTAACCAGCGCGCAGATATGAAGAATGAGGGGAATTCTTACAATGCCAAGATCGGTGCTGATTTTTTTGTTACTCCGAAAACAACCTTGGGGGTCGTCCTGAATGGTACATATAGCCCTACGCTGTCTTCCAATAGTAACACGACCGATATCTCAAATGCTGCCAAAACAGTGGAGCGCGTTACAAAAGCAATCGTGGATAATGACCTTGACTGGAAAAATTTCAGCACGAACCTGAACTTTCGCACCATTCTGGATAAGAAGGGGAAAGAGTTGACTTCAGATCTTGATTTCTTAACCTATGGCAATACTTCCGGTCAGTTCATGGAGAATGCATATACTGATGTTTTTGGCAATGCCCTGGGAAAAACAGATACCCTGACCGGGGATCTGCCGCAAGACATACGGGTCTACACCGGCCGCATTGACTATCTGCATCCCTTGAAAAAGGGTGCCCGTTTCGAGGCCGGTATCAAAACTGGCTTTGTGAAGACAGATAATAATGCCTGGTATGACAGTATTCAAAATGGCGCTGTTGTTCATGACTACAGTCGCAGCAATCATTTTATTTACGAAGAGAATATCAATGCCGCGTACCTAAACCTAAGCGGGCCCCTGTCAAAAAAATGGAATGCACAGTTGGGTTTGCGCCTTGAGAATACGAATGCAACAGGAAGACAAGTTACAACAGGTGAAACCTTTGACCGCCATTACACTCAGTTGTTCCCGACCGCCTATATCCAGTATAAATCAAATGAAAAAAATGTTTTCACCGCAAACGTGGGCAGACGCGTTCAGCGTCCCAGCTATGGAAGCCTGAATCCTTTTATAAGGTTTATCGACAGGTACACCTACTCTCAGGGAAATCCTGACCTGAAGCCTTCCTTAAGCAACAGCTTAGAAGTATCGCATACCTGGAAAAGCCAGATTACCACGACAGTCAATTATACTGCGATAACCGATATCATTGATAATATTATTGATCAAAAGGGCGATGAGGCCTATCGGACGCCGGCGAATATTGCATCCCTGCATCAATTCGGAATTGCAGTCAATGCCAATACGCCGTTAACCAAATGGTGGACCAGCAGTATCAATGTGAACGCTTTTACAAACCATTATAAAGGCATAGCCGGCGGGGCTGCCATAGAATTTACCCAATTCAGTGTCTTGATTAATGGAACCCAGCAATTCAAATTATCAAAAAACACGACAGCCGAAGTCAACGGGCGCTTTGTAAGCGGACGACTGGAAGGCATTATGAAGGCGAAAGCCACCGGATTTGTCGGTGCGGGTCTTAGTCAGCAGGTGCTGAAAGGCAAAGGCACATTGCGCTTTACGATCAGGGATATTTTTTATACGCAAAAATTTAGTTCTGTCAGCAGGTATGGCAATGTGGATTTTAATTTCCAGCAGGTTGGTGATTCCCGGGTAGCAGCTCTTGGCTTTACTTACCGGTTCAGCAAGGGAAAGAAGATCGCTCCTGTCAAGAGAACAACAGGTAGCGCGGGTGAAGAACAGGACCGTATTGGCCAGTAATATCCTGGTATCAGCAATGTATCCAATAATAAATGAAGGCAATGAACAATCAATATGTGATCAAAACAACAGGTCTCTCTTACCAGTATTCCAGGGGTGTGAAGACATTAACTAAAATTGATCTGCAGGTAGAAAGGGGTAGTATATATGGCTTTCTCGGGCCAAATGGATCAGGTAAAACAACCACACTGAGCCTATTGCTCGGGTTGTTGAATAAACAGGAAGGCGCTATTGAGATATTTGGCCAGCACCTGCATGCCAACAGGCTGAACATCCTAAAAAAAATCGGATCTCTTGTGGAAACGCCGTCCTTATATGGGCATCTTACGGCTTGGGAAAATTTGGAGATCTACCGGCCTGTATACGGTGTTTCGAAGGAAAGAATCAATGAGGTACTGACCATTGTTGGTTTGACCGATACAGGAAAGAAGCTGACAAAGAAATTTTCGCTTGGTATGAAGCAGCGCCTGTCCATTGCCCTGGCGTTATTACCCAATCCTGAATTACTGATCCTCGATGAACCATCGAATGGACTGGACCCTGCCGGAATTATAGAGTTGCGGCAACTGATCAAAAAGCTGAATTCAGAGTTTGGGATGACGATTGTAATCTCTAGCCATTTACTTTCAGAAGTTGAAAAAATGGTAAGTCATCTGGGAATAATCTATAAGGGTAAAATGCTGTTCCAGGGCTCACTTCCAGAATTGCATCAGTTTCAGCATTATGGTTCAAGGCTGCTGATTAAAACTTCGGATAATACGGCTGCGAGCCAATTATTGCAGAAATACCTTCCTGAAAGTGATGGAGCAATTGTTTCGGTTCCCTATCAGAACCAGGAACAGGTAGCTTCAATAAACAGAATCCTTACCCAACACAGCCTGGATGTGTATCTGCTGCATCCTAAAGAAAATGACCTGGAACAATTATTTATTGACCTTACAACCGCGCAATCATGAACCTTGTGTACGCAGTCCGCTCCGAGATCTTGAAAACCAAAAGAACGGCTTCTTTCTATCTGACCCTGATTGCTGGTGCATTTGGGCCACTGATGTCTTTACTGGATATACTTATGGATGGCCTGGAGGGGCATCCCCCGGAAGGCTTACTCAATGAGATGTTCACTAAAAAATTTGAAATGACTGGTGTGGCTATGCTGCCTATTTTCATTATCCTGGTCTGTACGCTGCTACCGCAGATAGAGTACCGGAACAATGCCTGGAAACAGGTGCTTACGGCTCCGCTGTCCAAGGCCCATGTTTTCCTGGCAAAGTTCATCAACATACAAGTGATGATAGTGCTCTTTCTTCTTGCCAATCAGTTCATGATCTTTGTCGATTGCGTGATTCTGCACTTTAAGGAACCTGCCTGGCAGGTATTGAATCAGCCGATAGATCTGAAGAAGGTGGTGCTGACGCTGGTGAATAGCTATGGCGCGTTGCTGGCGCTTTGTTCCATACAGTTCTGGTTGGGTATGCGGTTCAAGAACTTTATTATTCCAATTGCTATTGGTCTTGCCTGCTGGTTTTTTGGAACCATCCTCGCCTTACAGGCAAAGATGGCGTTTACCGCTTATTTCCCCTACAGCTTTCACGTACACGATGGGTTTCCGAATTACCGGCCTTGGATTACCAGCATTGGATGGATGTCCTTCGGCTATGCCGTGCTGTTTCTTGTACTGGGTTTTTTGGATTTCAGAAAAAGGAGATTTAGTGCATAAGCGTTCCGTGTTGTGCTGAAAAACACGGAGCAGGAATCTGGGGCTGTGGCTTTTTGGGACTGGATTGTCAGTTGTCTTTCCCTTCGCTAAGTAAATTCATAAGTTGGTTGCCTTGTTCATAGGTGGCAGCATCCAGATTGGCACTCGAGGCTGAATTCCCGTAGGCCTTTTGGCCAATCGTACGTGGTTTCTGTTTCTGCCTGTAATATTTGGGTAATGACGCTGCTGAGAAGCGGCAGTCGTTTTTAATGGTTGATAACGATAGTAGGGTCCTGATTAAAGGGCTGGATAGGTTATTAGGCTCTGGCCAGAAATTCATAAACACCCAATCTTTCAATTTATTTGTCGTATTCGCAAATGCGAAATGATTTACAGGCTTGAGTTAGCTTTTTTCATGTTCAGGTAGGTATTGATGCGATTTGGGAAGGTTTGTGTTTAATGTTTGCTCCCAAGAAAGGATCTTCCCCTTTACAAGTACTGCTTTAACAAAAACTTATTTATGAGAAAATCAGGGATCTTACTGGCCCTTCTCTTGCTCTGTATGGGAGCATGGGCACAGAACCGGACAATCACCGGGCGCATTTCAGACGACAAAGGTGCTCCCGTTCCCGGGGCTACAATTGAAGAAACGGGCACGGCAAACCGTACCACAGCAACCGAGGATGGTCGTTTTTCCTTAACCATTTCAAAGGGAGGTCGGTTAACAGTAACCGCCAGCGGCTTTCAGACACTTCAGTTAACGCCTGAGTCTGATGCAGTAACGGTGCAACTGCAGAGGGGAGATGGAAAGATGGATGAACTCGTGGTGACTGCCTTAGGAATCCGTCGTTCTAAAAACAACCTGCCTTATGCCGCACAGCAAATTAATGGTAATGAGGTCAGCCAGTCACGTACAAACAATTTTGCGACCGCTTTGTCAGGAAGAATTGCAGGGTTGGAAATCAGGCAGGGAAATACCATGGGTGGTTCAACCAATGTTGTCATCCGGGGCACTAAATCTCTCTTGGGTAACAACCAGGCGATGTTTGTAGTGGATGGTGTTCCTATTGATAATTCCAACGTGACAAATAGCTACACGGCTACTGGACGGGCTACTGATGCGAACGGACGCCCCGTAGGAGGATTTGATTATGGGAATGCTTCCGCGGATATCAACCCCGATGATATAGAAACAATTACAGTTTTGAAAGGAGCGGCGGCAACGGCACTCTATGGTTCCCGCGCAGGAAACGGGGTCATTCTTATTACCACAAAAAAGGGTCGCAAAGGCCTTGGGGTAACTGTGAACAGCGGCATTACGGCGGGTCGGATCGATCCTTCAACTTTTGTAAAGTATCAGAAGGAATATGGTGCCGGTTATGCTACAACCGGTTATTCTGCAGCACCCTCGCCAAATAGGGGCTTCTTTTATTTTGATGCGGATGGTGATGGT
>DATAHC010000135.1:0-12781 GCA_036263415.1 Flavisolibacter sp. | reverse complement strand
ACTGAGAACTTTCGGTATCCATATCAAAACTATTTATGCCGGCGGCCTGCGTACCACTCCTATTGATTTAATGAAATCACAACAAGAACGCTATGCTATCCTGCGCGAGCAGGAAGCCTTTACGCAGCAAAACCCCGCGTACTTCCGCACTGACTTAAGACTGAGCCTGAAATGGAACCGCAAGCGGCTTACCAGCACGCTGTCCCTGGATATTCAAAACGTAAGCAACCGGTTGAATACGTACGGTCAATGGTTCGATTCCGATAAAAACAAAGTGGTGACCTCCTATCAGACAGGATTGATTCCTGTATTGAACTACAAAGTAGAATTCTAAAATAAACAGTCATTTATCATATCAAAACCAAACAGATGAACAAGATCAGCATCGTATTATTTAGTCTCATTGCCCTTATTTTTACTTCCTGTGAAAAGATAACCGGAGAGGGACCTGTTGAAACCGTGAACAGAAGCGTATCGCCTTTTGCCGGGATCGATCTGCGCTGCAGCGCTTCGGTCTATTTTACACAATCGCCGGACTATAAAGTAGAAGTGAGTGCCCAGCGCAACATACTGGACGTACTGGAAACCTATGTATCCGATAACAAGCTTGTAGTGAAGTTTAAGAATGGTGTGAACGTACGATCGCATGAGGCGATCCGGGTGATTGTCAGCGCGCCTACATTGCGCAGCCTACGGGTCAGCGGGTCAGGTAATATCAATGTGACCGGACCATTTAACCCATCCATGCTTGATATGGATATCAGCGGCAGCGGAAGCATCCTGATCTCTGAACTACATACCGATTTTATGGATGCCAAGATCAGCGGCAGTGGAAATATCAAGGTAGTCAGCGGAACGGCAACCGAAGAAACGCTAAAGATCAGTGGCAGCGGCAACCTGGACCTCACCGACGTTGTTGCAGCACGTATAAGAACCATGACCAGCGGGTCTGGTAATATCAAGGTAACTGCAACCGAAAACCTCGATGTAACGATCTCCGGTAGCGGCGATGTATTTTATAAAGGCTCTCCGGCCATTAACCTTAAAGTTTCCGGTTCCGGAAAAGTGGTACATCTCTAAGCACTATTTCGTTTTTCATTTCCAATCTGAGCAGGCCTGCAGTTCTCTGCGGGCTTCCCTTTTATATGCCGTCTAAAACGTTCACAGAGATGGATACTGATGGATCTGCAGGATGTCCGAACTGTATTTACCTTCGCCTCATGATCAATCCCATTGAATTCCGCTTAGGGAATTACCTGATGCAGAAAGTACAGAACCGGATCGTTACCCTTCCGTGCACACCCGACCATTTTGCATTATTAGCCAATGGCCAGGCTAAAGATCTGTTTCCCGTGATGCTGAAGGCCGAGGTTTTTGAGAAGTGCGGCTTTGAAGAAAACAAGAAGTATGCTTTGTTGCCTGCCGCGCGTGAATTCAGGCTGGTACTTCCGGTGATCGGGGTCAACCAGAATGAGATCATGGGTTATGTTAAAAGCAATCAGGAATGTTTTGCAAGGGCCACCGTTAACGGATTGCCCGTCAGCAACAATGTTTTCCATTTGCACCAGCTGCAGAATTTATTTTTTGCCTTAACCGGGCAGGAACTCACCGTATCAATCAAATAATATGGAGTACCGGCAACTCGGCAAAACCGATCTTCAGATCAGCCGTATAGCAATGGGATGCATGTCCCTTAAACCCGGGCATCCGGAAAATGAAATGCTTCTTAAAACAGCTTTGGATTCCGGCATCAATTTCTTTGATACCGCTGATCTGTATGATAAAGGAGCTAATGAAGTCTTATTAGGAAATGCCTTTGCCGGTTGCCGATCCAAGGTGATACTGGCTACCAAGGTTGGCAATCAATGGAAAGAAGATGGGTCGGGCTGGGACTGGAATCCCCGGAAAGCGTATATACTGAAAGCCGTAGAGGAAAGCCTTCGAAGGCTTCGCACTGATTATATCGACCTTTATCAACTGCACGGCGGAACATTGGAAGACCCTACTGACGAAACTATCGATGCATTTGGAACACTGGTGCGCCAGGGAAAGATCCGGTATTATGGAATTTCATCCATGCGACCATCGGTCATCCGTAAGTGGGTATCGGCTTCTTCCCTTTCCAGCGTCATGATCCCTTACAGCTTATTGGACAGGCGTCCTGAAGAAACCGTGTTTCCCTTATTACAGGAACATAACATAGGTGTACTGACCCGTGGCAGCCTGGCCCAGGGCTTACTGATCGATAAGCCTGCCAAGCCCTATCTTAACTATACTACCGAACAGGTGGCCCAACTCCAGAAGGCCATCAAAAGATCTGCACCTTCCAATGAGGAAGCCACCCAGATGGCCCTGCAGTTCGTTCTGCAACATGCCTCCGTAACAGCTACTGTGGCAGGCATCAGAACTCTTACCCAGCTGAAAGCAGCACTTTCTACAGGTTCAATAACGGTTTCTGAGGCTCTTCAGGAACTAGGCTCACTGCTGCCTGTAAACCAATATGAAGCGCATCGGTGATCAGGACTTTGTTTCCAGGTGCTGCCGGAGATGCTCCAGTGCCTGGTCCCATCCCTCCTTATGTGGCTGTACGGACTCTTCATTGGCGAAATTTTCCTGTATCACTCTCAGTTTACTACCCGATGCACTTTCAGAAAAATAAACCGTGAGCATGAAAAAGCTATCACTAACCAGGTCCTCCGGTAGTTCCCAATTCCAGGTATATACCAGTTTTTCCTGAGGCTTAACCTCCTTATATACGCCTGATATAAAGAAGGTATGCTCACCGTTCGCATTCTGGAATTCATACAGCACACTGCCTCCTTCTTTCAGGTTATTGGTGACCTTGACCAGGCGGTTGCCCATAGGCTGCCACCATTGCTGCAGTTCCTGCTCTTCCGTCCAGCTTTTATACAGGTCCGCTACCGTTGCAGTAAATTCTTTTTCTACTTCCAGTTGAAGTGTAAGCACATCCATACTTTATTATTTATTTTATCCGGATGTATCTCAATCGATATGCCTTTTTCGAATTTGTTTAAACCATTCCGTCTCCGGTATTTTCCGATTAAACAGATCAGCACCTTACCACCCAGGGTCCACAATTATTTATATTATTAGCATATAACCTCTCTTTCCTATCAACCTGACGAATTAACAGTCTCCTTTATTCGTCAGTAAGCTGCTTTAATCCATACACTTATACATACCGGGTAGTTTTACTAAGGGACCTTCACTATGATTTCATCAACTCATCCGTTACTTTTGTTCGGTTAGCAGCGGTGCCCTGCACCCATAGATCTCCGGTATTTTGAAAAGCCTTAACGTCCGTCAACCGAAGATCTGTACGCTATTCCTCTCCAATCATCTTATGATACGGCCTTTCCAATAACACTTGAAAATCCTTTTCAAATCCAAACCCTGAGGCGGCATTGTTCATCAAAAAAATAAACAATGTTGAAAAGGAAATTAGTAAAAGCTGGCTTTTTCGGCCATGGTATCCTGTTTGCGTTTGCATCGCCTTACAGTGTATCCCTGACAGGAGAAGTGAACTCTTACCCTACGCAATTGACTTCTGTTGTTTCGTACCAGGCCCATGGCCGGAGCGATACAGCCATTCGTCAGGCGGTCGATTCTACATTTGTATCACCCGACACCCTTGAAACGAAATCGCCCTCCATTCAGCTCAATGCTGCCGCTTCCAAATTCGCGAAGCAGTATGTAAAAAAGAACGAAGAAGACCTGGAGCTCATCGCCAAAAAAAGCACACCTTATTTCAAGATCATCGAATCGGTATTTGAGAAATACGACCTGCCGGTAGAACTGAAATACCTTGCCGTAGTAGAATCGGAATTAAAGGCATCTGCCCTTTCTCATGTAGGCGCCAAAGGCCCCTGGCAGCTGATGGCCCAGACCGGCCGTGACTTTGGCTTAAAGATCACGAAGAAGACCGATGAGCGCACCAACTATTATAAAAGTACCATAGCCGCAGCCAAATACCTGAAAGCCCTTCATCATGAATTCGGCGACTGGCTGCTGGTGCTTGCTGCTTATAACAGCGGTTCCGGAACGGTAATGAAGGCCATCAAACGATCGGGCAGCCGCAACTTCTGGAAGCTGCAAGGTTTTCTGCCGCTGGAGACCCGCCTGCACGTGAAACGATTCATTGGCGTGCACCATTATTTCCAGGAGGATTACAGCCTTACCGTGCTCACCAAGGCTGAAACTGCTGCCTATCTGAAAGAACTGGATTCTTTTCAGGAAAGCAAGAAAACCATCCGCCTTCAATCAGACAACTCTTCTGCAGCCCTTACGACTGCATTCGAAAAATAATAATCCCTGGACGGCTTATTCTGGAGGTGCCGGCAGCAATGCCGGCCCTTTATTTTTATATACCCGTGATAGTGTACATTTAAGCTATGTTAAAGCTGATCCTCATCATCCTGTTACTGGTATTCTTCATCGGCCAGGCTTTCCGGCAACCGGAAAAAAAGAGCGACTGATTGATTCGCTGATTGGATGATTAGCTAATTAGCTGGTGCAAACAGTATGTTTACGTCCGTGTTCCCTTGTTATTTTACTTATTACTATTATTCTATCAGGCAGTTAAAAAATCCTATCCGAATGGTATGATGTAATGCTATTATTATATCCGATAGCTATGATCAATAAAGCCATTGATCTCTACTCTTTCAATTAGCTAATCAGCTAATTTACACATCCGCTAATCATCAGGGGCGCTCCTGGGCTCGGAGCCAGCGCTCGGGAATCTCATTACTGCTGGCCAGCATATAATCCTTATAAGAGCAGGCGATGAACTGCTTATCCGGCAACTGCATCCACCATCTTCCGGTCTTTTTACTTTGCAGAAACACCGTGTCTACTTCGGCAAAGGCCGTGTGAAATTCATTGAAGGAATCCCGTTCATCCATAAGCGCTTCGCGGTTGCCGCGGCTGCGTCCATCCATCAGGTACCAGAGCATCTGGCTGATCTGTTTGGCCGTAAGGTTATCGGTATCCTTTTCCGGACGGTATCCATAGATACCAATACTCCGCATCTGGTTGCTCATGCCGGCATACTGCATCAGCACACAGGATTCTTCGCCATTCAGTCCATTCGGTGTAACGACATTGGCCGGAGCAAATGCATGCGCGATAGCCGCCACATCGAACGAGAAGAGCTGACAATTGCGGATGACGGGTTCCATTTCCTCTATATGCTCCTTGACGCTGCCAACGCGAAAACAATCAAAGCGCAGCTTATCCATGGTCTCGAGCATACGCGGGTGCACGAAATAACTCTGAAACCCGATGTGATTATAATGCCGCATATAGTTTGGCTCGGACGTGAGCAGCTCCATCAGGAAATTATCGCTGCAGAAGGGCGAGTCGATATTGATATCGATCACGGAGTCAACCCCTGCCGCATCGATCAGCCTTTTATCATCGGCGAATGCCTGGTATTGCGACAAGGTGAGGTCATGACTACCGCCCAGTACCACAACCGTTTTGCCAGCGCTGATCAGTTCCTGTAACACGATCTTAAGCGCAGCATAGGTATCGTTAACCGATTTTCCGATCCGTACATTTCCCACATCGGCCAGGCGGATATCCTGGTGCCAGTGATACAGCTGGTAAAACTCGCTCCGGATCACGTCAGCCGCTTGGGAAGGCTGGAGCAAGGCGCCTCCCCGCTGCTCGCCGCAACCAACGAGAACGATATCCGCTTCGTCCAGTTCCGGGAACTCTTCCTCATAGGCCTTTATAGACCGGCCGATCTGCCCTTCCTTAAAACCCTGATCATTTGAAAGGGCGCTCAAGTTCAGGGGCTGCAAAAAATCTGCTATCGCTTCAAACATGCTGCAAGTTTAGCGCAGTTCCGTTAATGTTGGCCAGGAAAGTAGCGGATATGTTCCCATTATAATTCGTAAACGGCATAACCCCAGGGTTCGATACCAAAGCCTTTATCCACGGGCTCTTTATGATATAGAAAAATATTATTCCATTCTTTAGCGGAAGGCTGCTCTTTCCAGGTGAACTGCTGGGGGTTTTTGCTGAGGTTCAGGATGACCAGTACCTTATGACCGTTCTTTTCCCGCTCGAAAGCATAGAGTGCCGCATCGTTATTGGTTGCCAGCTTTTTGAAGGAAGCATCTGCAGCCAGGGCCGGGTTATTCTTCCGAAGGTTCAGCATCGTTTTATAAAAAGCGGCCCGCCCGTATTTCCCGAAGGTGATGGTATCCTTATAGAAAAAGCTGACACTGTCCAGAAAGGGCTCCTCCTGTCCGCTGTAGATCAGTGGCACTCCGCGAACCAGCGTTTGAGAGAGCACGGCAAACGGGGCGTGTATGGGGCCCGGCATGGTGCCGTAATCCGCCTTATTCCAGCTGTTCTCATCATGATTCGAGGTAAAGTAAAGGCGCAGTGCACCTTTTGTGAAAAGACTGTCGTTCTTCCGCAGGACACTATCTATGGCAAAGGCCGGACGCTCTCCTTTGGCTACCAGCTTGGTCATCTGAAAAACATCCCAGGGATAGGTGGCATCAAAACCCGCTTCATGCACCCAGGCGTCATTGGTTTCGGCCAACATGAAGACCTTCTTCATCTGCCGGAGTTCCGCAATGCATCGCGTCCAGAATTCGCGAGGTACTTCGCCGGCCACATCGCAGCGAAAACCGTCGATATCACTTTCGCGGACCCAGAACTTCATGGCGGCGATCATGCTATCTACCAGCTCCGGATCCTTATAATTGAGTTTGCGGGTATCGGTCCAGTCGAACGGAGATACTACCTTTCCGGTAACGCTATCCTTCACATAGAAATTCGGGTGGGCTGTGAGCCAGCGATTATCGCCGCCGGAATGATTGGGAACCCAGTCGGTTATGACCTTAAAGTCCATGTCGTGCGCTTTCTTTACCAATGCTTTCCAGTCGTCCATTGTACCGAACTCCGGATTGACCGCCGTATAATCGGCTACCGCATAATAACTACCCAGTTTCCCCTTCCGGTCTGTTTTGGAAATGGGCGTGATGGGCATGAACCACAGGGTTTGCACACCCATATCCTTCAGTCGCTGCAGGTTGGGCTCAAAGGCTTTAAAGGTACCCTCGGGCGTATATTGCCGGGTGTTGACCTCATAGATATTCCCCTGCATGATCCAATCGGGATGGTCGTCCACAGCAGCTGTGAGCGCCTGAGCTGAATCTTTGCCGGCGGAGTCGGCTGAAGTGCCTTTGATATCCGAACCGTTATTGCAGGAAACAATACCTAATGAAAATAATGCGATGAGGATGGAGATCTTGCGCATGAAAAGGAGTTTGGACTAAAATTACACCTTTCGCTTCAGGCAATAAAAGGGTTGACGGTTCAGGGGAGGCTTCTATATGGCTTCCATAGCTAGTCCCTATGCTTTCTATAGCTAGTTAGCACGAAGGATGGGGGAAATGTGCCAATGAGCCAATGTGCCGATATGCCGATGGGTAAAGTCAATAGTCAGTAGTCAATAGTGAATACTTCAGGTCGATCTTTTCCTTCTTTTTCGAACAGAATTGATCAAAATCGTTCAAAGTTGGATCAAATCGCATCGTTTCGTGCAAAAAGTGAAAAGTGCCCCTTCTCCGTCATAGTATGTTTGTTCCAAAAGGGAATATATGTCGATGGAACTCAGTTTTAAAGAGAAGATGATACAAGGACGGATCGGGAAACGGTATGTGATCAAACATTATAAAACGTATAAGGTAAAGACCAAGGTACCGGATATGAGTGGCATAATTCCTTCCAGGGGGCAGAAAAGACAAAGACGTCTTTTTCGCCTGGCGGTGCAGTATGCGCAGGAGATCTATTGGAATCCGGCGAAACGGGAAGAGAAAGAACGGATTTATCGAAGACCCTGGCGGTTGTTTCAGAAGCTGATGAAGGAGTGGTTTCAAAAACGGAAGGCGAAACGGGAAGCGGCGCAACGGAGGCTGACTATCTGGAGGAGGAATGTGGAAGTGAATGGGGGTATGGATTGGAAGTTGGTGGTTGATCAGGCGGCCTGTCCTCCTGTAGTGGGGGATTGCTTCGCTACCGCTCGCAATGACGATCAGCAAGTGGATGCGGTCTTTTCCTGTGATAGGTAGCACTTCAAGCGAGATTGCTTCGTCCTGCGTCCTTCCGCCGGAGGCGGAAATGCGCCATCACGGTTCTTATTGAGTGATGGTCCTTTCTTATAATAGCTTCTGCGTAAGACGGTCCGGAGGTGTGAGGGATAGCTTTTCAGAATGAGAAGAACTATGCCGTCGTTTCTGGCATGATCTTTAATTCCTAGTTTATACAATAACTCAATATAAATCATAAGGGAGGCTTCCCTGCTACTGCAGGGGAGCTTTTTCTTTTCAGCGCTTTCCGTGTTCCAGGTATTGTACTACGGCCTGGCGGATATCGGAAAGAGGGTCTGAAACGCTTTTTACAGGCTCGTATACTTTTACCACCTCGGGATTATCCGGATTCAGGAAATCCATATTGGCTTCCTTTCCGGTCAGCAGGAAATCGGGCATTGCCACCCTGTAGGTTTTAGCAGGATCAACCGGTGCTCCATTCCATTTCCAGGTAGTTCCCTCTTTCACCAGTTGCGTGCTGTAATGCAGAAAGCCACCGGTTCCTACATTGGTCTGCCCGGTATTGAGCACGCGGATCAGGAGACTTCCCTTCAGGTCGGCCTGACGGATGCTACCGCCAAAGGGCAGGCTCCGGATAATATCATATTGGGTGACCGGCATCTGCAGCACATCATCCACGCGTATGGAACCTCCGTTGAGCAACACGATATCCGCTTCCGGCGCCGCAGCGGACATCGCCCGGACGATCAGCTGGGTGAGGGTGGTGGCATGACTGCGCACTTCCGTTTCGCGGCCGTCCAAAGGCGCACCATCCGTCAGCACCACCTTATGTGCGTCGAAGCCAAGAGAACTGTAATTCTTTTCCGCAATGCCGACCCATTTCTGAACGACTACATTGGTAGCGCTGTCCAAAGGAATGGCATCGTTCAGATAGACCAATTGCGGCTTCACCTTTATTTTCTTCCGGCGCAGGTTCAGATGCAGGTTGACCACATAGGCCGACTTGGCATTGGCATGGGCCTTTGTAATATAAATATGGTTCTCCTGCACAAAGCGCATATCATGCTCATGACCACCCAGGATCACGGCCAGTCCGGGTACTTCATCCGCCAGCTTTTTATCGTCCTCAATGGATTGGTGCGTGATCGCCACTACCGCATCCACAGAGTCTTTCAGCTTATTATAGAGGTTCTTGGCGGTTGCCAGCGCATCTGTATAGCTTACATAGTCTGCTTTATTAAAAGGAAGGGTCAGGCCAATGAAGCCGATCTTAGCCGTTGTGCCGTCCGCATCCCTGATGGGCAGCACATAGGTGAGCGGCAGGGGCTTTCCATTCTGGTAGAAAGGCTCCGTCTTTCCTTTTAGCTGATGAAAGACATTCGTTGCCATGTATTCGAACCGGGACTCATTGATCCGGTCCTGCAGTTCCCCTTCCTTGATATCGAATTCATGATTGCCAAATACGGCCAGGTCCATTCCGGCGGCGTTCAGGGATTCGATCATCTGTTTTCCCCGTATGGCCTTTCCTTCATACTGTAGGCTGTTATAGACAGAAGGACTGACGAAATCCCCTGCGATGACCAGAAAGGTATTCGGGTTTTTCTGCAGGTACTGCTTTTTAAGCGTAGCGATACGGGCCAGTCCGCCCTCACGGCCATTGGACAGCGGGGCAATTTCATACACATCGTTTACCTGTACGAACGTGAGGTCGATCCTGTGATCACCGCCCGTTGCTTTCCGGTTGACAGAGCAGGATGTGGCCATAATAAGCGAGCCGGCGAGTAAAAAGAAACAGGAACGAGTCATGTGCGGGAATTGTATGACGGCAAAATAAACGGAAGTTTTACAACAGCGGTAAAATATCAGCGCTCTCTTTTTACTTCTACCTTTAAATACGTAGTTCCTCAGGTATCTAAACAGGTAGTTCTTCAAGTATCGTAACTTTAAGATGGGCCCGGTTCCTGCTGCTGATCTTGGGCACGTTTTTTTATAGTTAATCACAAAACAGAATCATATGCTTTGGCAAGGAAGAAGAGAAAGCTCAAATGTGGATGACCGTCGCGGTATCTCAGGAGGCGGTATTGCCGCCGGGGGAGGTATTTTAGGCGTGATCGCCCTGGTGCTCAACTTTTTATTAGGCGGGAACGGCGATACCTCGCAACTGCCCTTGCCCAATCAGAATCAACCCGTTTCGCAGGAACAGCAGGCCGCGCAGGACCAGCTGGCAAAATTTGTAAAGGTGGTGCTGGCCGATACGGAAGACGTATGGGGCGACCTGATGTCCAAAGCAGGCCGGAACTATGAGAAGCCTACATTGGTATTGTTCAGCGGCTCAACGCCCTCTGCCTGCGGTTATGCCAGTTCCGCCTCCGGTCCATTCTACTGCCCGGGCGACAGAGACCTCTATATCGACCTGTCCTTTTATGATGAGCTCCGCTCCCGTTTTGGGGCACCTGGTGATTTTGCCATGGCCTATGTAGTGGCCCATGAAGTGGGACACCACGTGCAAAAGCTCCTGGGTATTTCAGACAAGATCGACCGCCTGCGCCAGCAACTGAGCGAGGGCGAGTTCAATAAATATTCGGTGCGGCTGGAATTGCAGGCCGACTTCTTTGCCGGCGTATGGGCCCATTACGAGCAAGGGCACGGACTTCTGGAAAAAGATGATATTGACGAAGCCCTGAATGCAGCGAACTCCATAGGCGACGATCGCCTGCAGAAAGAAGCCCAGGGATATGTGGTACCTGAGTCGTTTACCCACGGCACTTCCGCACAGCGCATGTACTGGTTCAAGAAAGGGTATGAGACCGGGGATATTAACCAGGGCGATACGTTTAGTGCGAGTGATCTGTAGGCGTGAAAGGTCAACCGTGAAAGGTGAAAGGTCAAACGTCAAACGTCAAACGTCAAAAGTGAAAGGTGAAAAGTCAATAGTCAATAGTTCGATCATCGTCATAGGTGAATGAAGGAAAAGCCGCCCGTGGCGGCTTTTCCTTCATTATTATTCAATAATTTTTTCAACTCCTGTGCTTATGTTTACGTTCAGCTTGTTTCTACTATAACGCTTTACCTAGAAACTGTTTCGAGAATTACCTGCTCTTTAATTTGACCTTTGACGTTTGACCTTTCACGTCTCAGACCGCGCTGTCGAATTGTTTGAGGAAGCGGGCATCGTTCTCGCTGAAGAGGCGGATATCATTGACATCGTAGCGCAACAAGGCAGGCCGCTCGATACCCATGCCGAAAGCGAAACCGGAGTATTTATTGGGATCTATACCGCAATTCTCCAGCACTTTCGGATGCACCATACCGCAGCCCAATATCTCTACCCAACCGGTGTGCTTACAGATGCGGCAGCCTTTGCCACCACAGATAAAGCAGGTGACATCCATTTCCGCACTGGGCTCGGTAAAGGGAAAATAAGAAGGACGGAAACGAACTTTCACCTCGCGGCCGTACATCTCCTGTACGAAGAAATAAAGTGTTTGCTTCAGATCGGCAAAGCTTACGTTCTCATCAATATATAACCCTTCCACCTGATGAAAAAAGCAATGAGACCGGGCGCTGATCGTTTCGTTGCGGTACACGCGTCCGGGACAGACAATGCGGATGGGCAACTGCCCTTTCTGCATTTCGCGGATCTGAATGTTGCTGGTGTGCGTGCGCAGCAGCCAGTCGGGGTTCTGGCTGATGTAAAATGTATCCTGCATATCGCGGGCCGGGTGGTTCTCCGGGAGGTTCAGCGCCGTGAAATTATGCCAGTCGTCCTCGATCTCCGGTCCATCTGCCACGGCAAATCCCAGCTTCTGAAAAATCCCAACGATGCGGTTGCGCACCAGTGTGATCGGGTGACGGGAACCGATGGTAACAGGCTCTCCGGGTAATGAAACATCCATACGGTCCGTTGTGTCGGTCTCGCTACCGGAAGCCGCTTCCTTAGCAGTTTCATATTTCGCCTCTGCCAGTTGCTTGAATTCATTGAGCACCTGGCCGAATTCTTTTTTCCGCTCATTCGTCACCGCCTTCATTTCACCAAACAGTCCCTTTACAATTCCTTTCGTTCCCAGGAACCGGATCCGGTATGCTTCCAGCTGCGTTGCATCCGCGATCTCATACCCTTCAATTTCCTTACGATAGGCTTCAATTTGCGCTAACAGAGATTCCATACGGACAAAGATAAGGGGAGAAAATGAGCCAATCTGCTGATGTGCCGATGTGCCGATTTCATAACCTCTCTGCCGGTATACTACTTTAAAATGAAGCTATACAGCGCCTGATGATGGTTGGTTTCCTTCATTCGTATGAGGTGGTGCCTGTTGCTGGCTGCTAACTGCCTGGGAACCGGTGCTCTCTACCGTTGTATGAACAGGCAGCCTGTCCGCATCCGGTGTCAAAGCCGGTGCAGCGACAGCCGTACTTTGCTTGTGGCTGAAAAAAGCCGCCGCCAGAAATGCCACGATACACAGGTAATACCAAAGTGTAAAGCTGACGTGCACCTTTACCGCATCCGAAAATCCGGATGGCCCCGATTCGGAGGTTTTGGAATGTTCGTGAACGTCGGAGCTGACCTGGAACATCACAACGATCAGGAAGACCGCCGCCAGTATGCCGACAATTCTGTTGGGTGATGCCGTCGTTCTTATATTGCCGCGAGAGAGGATCAGGCCGATGATACCCAGGATGAGGGC
>DATAHC010000134.1:0-22118 GCA_036263415.1 Flavisolibacter sp. | reverse complement strand
ATTCCGCTCACTGGTTGAATTTGCGGAAGACCTGCTGATGGTTTTTCTGAAGCTTTTTGTGGTCATCCTGGTTTTCCTGGCAGTGCTGTTGGTCTACCTGCTCTATAGTAAGTTTATCGCTAAAACAGCCATACTCGGTTGGTTCAGTACAGTCACCATTGGTTTGATGAACCTGGCCATGATCTCCCTGGGATTCTTCATTATTGGCATTCTTTTGCTCAACCTGCTGCACCAGCAGAATAACCGGAATCAGAAAGCCATCTATAGATTGGTGGAAAAGGTGTAAGGTAAGATCAGAGCAAAAAGAAAAAGCCAGGCTTACAAAATGGCCTGGCTGGTATAAAGCATAACGCATTTTATTTCTTCAATCCGATCTCTCTTAAACGCTCATCCAGGTATTCTCCAGCTGTTGCATCTTCATAGGCCTTGGGATGCTGCGCGTCTACGCAGCCTTCCAGACAGGCAAGGTTCATATTTCCCTTAGGATGCAGGAAGAAAGGAATGGAAAAGCGTGAGGTGCCCCAAAGTTCCCTTGGCGGATTCACCACACGATGCGTCGTCGAACGGAGTTTGTTATTGGTAAGCCGCTGCAGCATGTCGCCAACATTCACTACGATCTGCTCCGGCAGCGAGGTCACGCCAACCCACTCGTTTTGACGGGTCAGGATCTGCAGCCCGTCGGCAGAAGCGCCAACCAGCAGCGTAATGAGGTTGATATCTTCATGCTGCTCGGCACGGATCGCCGATTTCGGTTCGCTCGTAATGGGGGGATAGTGTATGGCTCGCAGAATGGAATTGCCGTTATGCACCCATTCGTCAAAATAATGTTCATCCAGGCCCAGGTAAAGGGCGATCGCCTGCAACAGGGCTTTTCCGGATTTCTCGAAATTGCGGTAAGCATTATAGAGTGTCGGCGTAAAGGCAGGAACCTCCTGCACCGTTACATTCTCCGGATACTCTTCTTTTATCGGATCGTTATCTTCCACCGTTTGCCCATATTGGAAGAATTCTTTCAGGTCCGGTGCATCGAAGCCTTTTGCATGTTCTCTTCCAAAAGAGGTATAGCCTCTTTGCCCGGCCAGGTCCTTTCTTTCATACTGTGCTTTTTCTTCACCGGGGAGCTTGAAAAATTGCTGCACGTATTTATACAGATCAGCAATCAGATCGTCCGGTATGCCATGATTTTTTACAGCTACAAATCCTACTTCCTCATAAGCCTTGCCCAGCTGTTTTACAAATTGCTGCTTGCGGCTTTCATCTCCACTCAAAAAATCCGACAGGTCTACAACGGGAATATTCATATAACAAATTTTGCTGTTTACTGAAAGGGCATCAAATTTACAAATGAAGTTGCACACACCCAATTTGTATATCATTCGGCAGTTTTTACTGGGTTGGATACTGTTATCCACTGTAGCATGTGCGCCGAACTATCACAAATGGTCGCAGAATTATACGGTAGAACAGCCGGTGGCTGTCCCCGATTATACCAGGCTCGATTACTGGGCGGCGCATCCCTGGAAGCACGATCCTTCCGATAGTCTGCCCGAGGCACTGAAGGATGAGCCCAAAGATTCACTGGTCGATGTTTTCTTTATTTACCCTACTACCTATATCAAAAAAACAGGCGGTTGGAACGCGGATATAAACGATCCGGATCTCAATGCCCGTACGGACTATACAACTATCCTGTATCAGGCTTCTGTTTTCAACCAGCATGCAAGGCTGTTTGCGCCACGCTACCGGCAGGCCAATTTCCAGGCGTTCTTTACAGACGATCCGCAGGCACTGGCAGCTTTTGATACGGCATACACCGATGTCCGGAATGCGTTTCTGGAATACCTGCATCATTATAATAATGGAAGGCCGATTATTATTGCCGGACATAGTCAGGGTGCCAAAATGTGCGAATACCTGCTGAAGGAGTTCGTGGACGGCAAAGCGCTTCATCAGCAGCTGGTAGCTACATATATTATAGGATGGCCCGTTCCGGATACCTTCTTTAAAACGATTCCCGTTTGTCAGAGCCCGGACCAGACGGGTTGCTTCTGCAGCTGGCGCACGCTAAGGGAAGGCTACCTTACCGACTATATGAAAAAGGAAACATTCACCGCTCCGGTTACCAACCCCTTATCCTGGACTACCTCCACAACACCGGTACCGCGCTCGGCGAATAAGGGTAGCGTGCTGCGCAACTTTTCAAAGATTGTTCCGCATACCACCAATGGCCGCATACAGGGAAACGTGCTTTGGGTGGACCGCCCGAAATTCCCCGGAAGTATGTTCTACCGGGCAAAGAATTATCATATTGCGGATATCAACCTGTTTTATATCAACCTGCGCACGAATATAGAGAACCGCATCACCACCTTTCTCAAAGCATCTTCTAAATAATACAGATGGTCACGGAAGCGGTCTATATCATTCTCCCGGTGTATAATGAAAGTCCTGTGGTGCTGCAGCAGGTGGTGGACGAGCTTCTGGAAAGAGACTATAAGCTGATCGTGGTAGATGATGGTTCATCCGAAAGGATAGACAAAGTACTGCGGGGTAAAGCGGTTACACTCTTACGGCATCCGGTCAATTTGGGGCAGGGGGCTGCGCTGCAAACTGGTTTTGAATATGCCAGGCAATTGCAGGCACGCTATGTGGTTACATTCGATGCCGACGGGCAGCATACACCGGATTCGATTGAGAAACTGCTGGAGCCCATCCTGAAGGGTTCGGCGGATATTGTCCTGGGCTCCCGCTTTCTGCCCGGAGCTTCGCACAATGCACCAATGTTCAGGCGCCTGCTGTTTCGCCTGGCGCATCTCGTCAATGCAATGCTGGTGCGCTTGCCCGTCTCAGATAGTCATAATGGCCTCAGGGCTCTGAATGCTAAAGCACTTGCCAGCATTTGCCTCACGGAAAATCGAATGGCGCATGCCACGGAGATCCTCCTGCAGATAAAGTCCAACCGCTTGCGCTATGCCGAGGTACCGGTACAGATACGGTATTCCAGCTATGCCAGGAAAAAAGGCCAATCGGCTGCCGACAGCATCAAGGTCTTTTTCGACTTAGTTTTACACAAACTTTTTGAATGACCGGCATCCAGATTGTACTGATCGTTCTCCTGTTCATGATCCTCGTATATACGATCGTGCGCCTGCGCAACCGGAAGATGGAGATCCTCCTGCTTTCTGCATTGGTCCTGAGTGGGTTTGTACTCGTCCTGTTCCCCGATCTCACAATAGTCCTGGCGCATAAGCTGGGAGTAGGCCGCGGCACAGACCTGGTATTTTATATCAGTACCCTGTTGTTCTGGTTTGTCATCCTTAAGCTCTATACACGCATCCGTAAACTCGAGCAGCTCTTAACCCAGGTCCTCCGTAAAGAGACCCTGAAGGAGGAAAGTGAAAAGCTCAGGCAGCCCTGATCTCCGTTAGGCACCATTAGCTAATCAGCTACTTATCCCATCAGCTCATCTTTCCTTCGTTCGTTTCCGGCATTTTCCCGGCTTTCCTTCGTTGCTGAGGCTATGGCAAGGCTACAAACAAGCTACAATAAGGCTCCCTTTGTGCTCCTTAGTGCCTTTGAATCTTCGTGGTTCAAAAAGGTAAAACGAGCCTTTTCCTTCCTTTTCACGCCCAAACCATCCCGTTCGTGCCCAAACCGGACAGTGGCCCTTTCCCGCAACAGTAAGTTTGCCCTAAAACAAAACAGTATGAAACGATTACCCCTCAAATACCACTTCGTCCGTGGCCGTATCGGAAAGCTATTTGTCATCAAGCGCTATAAAGGAGGCGTCGTGGTGATGACCCGCTATCCGGACATGACCAACATCATCGCTAGTGAAAAGCAAAAGATCCAGAGAAGACTTTTCAAGCAAGCGGTGAAGTATGCCAAGGAGATCTTCTCAAACCCTAATAAGAAAGCCGAAAAGAAAAAGGAACTGCGTCGTCCTCGTCGCCTCTTCCAGGCCCTGATGAAGGAATGGTTCCGCAAAAAAGCCAGTAAGGATTACGCCAATCGTAGAAGACTCCGCATTTGGAAGACAAATATTGAATTGAATAAAGGAAAGCTGACCATCGTAGGACAAATAGAAAATTACCAGAACTGTTTGCCAAAGCTACAGGAGGAATTGCTGCTTCATAGTACGGACCGTCATTGCGAGCGGAGCGAAGCAATCCCCCGCATTACGCGGAGTGTCTAGGCAGAACTGGTGACGCAGGAGAAAACCGTACCCAAGTACACCCACTGATCACTGATCACTCATCACTCATCATCAAAAATCCGCTAACTTACATCAACATCCCATTGCTTGTAACGCGAACCCATGTCACGATTCAAAATCGGTATTCTTTCCGGCATATGCCTCACCATCATTGGCTGCAATCAGCACCAGCCTGTAGTAGTAAAACAACCCGTAAAGGATACCGCCGGAAAAATTACCGTAAGCCAAACCATACCCATATGGGCAGGACATATTCCCGATGAGGGCTTGATTAAGGGTACCGAAACCTATAACGATGGTATGGTCTCCAATGTTTCCAACCCTACTATCACAGTGTTTACGCCTGCCGTAAAAAATACCGGCGCTGCCATTGTCGTCTTCCCCGGAGGAGGGTATAAAAAGCTGGCCGTGGAGTTGGAAGGCTCTGAGATCTGCCGGTGGCTGGCTTCCATCGGAGTAACCGGAATACTACTGAAATACAGGGTACCCGATTCCGGTCCGCACCATGATGATAGCTGCGATTGCCAGAAGGATCCGCTCAGGCCCATGGCCCTGCAGGATGCGCAGCGCACCGTCGGACTGCTGCGCCATCAGGCAGCTAAATGGAAGATTGATCCCGGTAAAATTGGCGTCATGGGTTTCTCCGCAGGCGGCCACCTCGTAGCGGATATCAGTACGAATTATAAAAAGCGCGTCTATGCGCCGGTCGATGAAGCCGATAGGCAAAGTTGCCGGCCCGACTTCGCCCTGCTTTTTTTTCCGGGTCATATGCTGTTTCATACAAGGCAGCCTTATGATTTGAATCCGGATTTGCCTGTTACCCCGCAAACCCCGCCCACTTTTCTCCTGCAGGCCGGTAATGACCCGGTAGATACTATTCAGAATTCACTGGTCTATTACATCGCTTTGAAGAAAGCAGGGGTGCCCGCAGAATACCATATCTACGCCGAAGGCGGACATGCTTTTGGTTACAGGAAAACCAGTCAGCACATTAAGAACTGGATAAAACTGCCTGTTGCGGACTGGCCCCGGCTGGTGGAAACATGGTTGCATACCATCCATATGATCAGAGAAGGAGAAGCTGAATAACCGAAATAAAATTGCGGGTCACGCAGCAATCGAATAGTCCTTCGGTGGACCCAACAGCTCGAAGATCAGCTCGATCTGGCGCACATTATAGTAGCGGCCGATCCGCGGACCGATGCGGGAAGCGTGGTTCTTCAGCCATCGGCTCATGGTCTTGTTACTGATCCCATAAAAAATGGCTAACTCACTGATGGTGTAGGTTTTTATTTGAATAATACGGGGCGTAGTGCTCATATACTGGGGGATTATTAGGTATCATAAATAAGAGTTCAATAGTACATCTGGCGGAATTCATCCGGCAGGAAGCAGAAGCTGGGGGAAAGTGAATCGGCAAGATCAGCCTTTGGATCCGTCACCAGTTTCCGGAAGCAGTTCTTCAGCAGCTCCGGCTGCTCGGCAGCAATGTCAAGGTGCGGCGGCTCATGGCGGCGAAGCTTCATCTGGTTGAATTGCTGTATCAGGTTTTGCTTGTGGCTTTGGGTCATCAGCCCCAGGTCATCGGCACGGTACAGAAGGGAGATCATCGAAACCTTCCACTTCCTCTTTAAGTCACCCAGATGCAGCAGCGTCACAGGTGTCTTGATGTCTTTTCTTACCGCGGCTTCGGGCATCAGGAAGGCAGCAGCAAACAGGTTGGACTCATGCTGAATGTCCCGTTCTTCGGCAATGAGTTCCTGGGTATGCAGTACCAGGTGGCCCAGCTCGAAAGCCAGCGAAAAGCGCTGCCGGTCGCCCTTGAGCCGCTTGTTTACAAAGATCACAGGAAAGCCGTTTTCCGTTAGCAGCACACGACTGTCAATGCGGTCGGTTTCAAAATCAAACGATACCACAAAAATACCCATGCGTTCCAGCAGCTGCGTCAGGTTGTCAATAATGGCCTCCTTGCATTTCCAGTGCTGCCGCAATTGCTGCGCGGCTTGCGCCGGTGTCAGGTCTTCGCTTAAAGAATAGTGGGGAAGTTTGGGTGGAACCATTTCCAGGCGCGTGGTCAGCTGGCAAATGTCGATACAGGCAAGGTTCATACGGGCTTCCAGGGGCGAGATCACCGAGGCCGGCACCTTGTTGCGCCGGCGGAAGGAAAGCGGTGAATGGATAATGCGGTTCTTTTTGTAGAAAAACAGGATGCGGAAGGAAGTCAGTTGCGCAATCTTTACCAGCTTTTCTTCGCTGATGCGCAGGTTGTCGTTCTCTACCTTAGATAGCCAGGCCTTCTGCATGTTCAGATGCTGGGCCAGCTCTTGCTGCGACAGGCCGCGTACCTCGCGGGCCAGGATCAGCATGTCGGGATTGAATTTTAGTTTCATAGTTGTGAATTGTGAGCATAAAATTGCAGCATCCCATCCGCATCATTTGTCAACTAGTTTCCAACTTTGAATAATTTTTTAAAGATTTTTTTTGATCATCATATAGGTCTGCGATTGTAGGTGTCGAAAGCTATGGATAGTAGGGATGTGCCTGGCTGTTAGGAGTCACAGTGCAGAATACCACCCGGTTAGGATATAAAAAAAGAGGAACGCCTCGCGGCGCTCCTCCAGCTGGTAAAACTCGAAAAAAGAACACATTATTTCGGCATCAGTACGCCGTCGATAACAAAGGTCACTCCATTGCTGGATACCACATCAGGGATGGTAATATTCACCGTATGGCCCTTAGCGTCTTTCACCATCCATTGGCCGTCTTTCATGCCGATGGTCAATTCTTCTCCTTGCACGGTTTTCAGCTTTTGGCCGTCTTTCAGGTCGGCAGAGGTATATCTTCCGGATACTACATGATAGGTCAGCACCTTGGTCAGGTCGCCTTTCATTTCCGGTTTTAAAAGTTTGTCAACCGTTCCGGCGGGCAGTTTGGCAAAAGCCTCATTCGTGGGCGCGAAAACGGTAAAGGGTCCACTGCCTTTCAGCGTTTCCACAAGTCCCGCTGCTTTAACAGCGGCTACCAGTGTGGTATGGTCGCTGGAAGCGGCTGCATTGTCAACGATATCTTTAGAAGGCACCATATTGGCGCCGCCCACCATCACGCCTTTTTCTTCCGGCGTGCTGCTGCTCATGTTGCTGCTGCTGTCCGTGGTCATGGTGGTGTTCATGGTACTGCTGTCCGTTTTGCTCGCGCTGTCCGAACCGGAATTATTGCACGAGGCCATGATCGTGGCCAGTGCAGCAATCGTAAAAATTTTTCTGTACATAAAATTGATTTTGGGTTGGTAAACAAACGGAATTCCCTGAAGTTTGGATTGGCCTGAAGAAAAAAACGTAGCGTAAAAAATACAGGTAAGTAACTAGGGCAAGGGAATTCGGCTTTCTGTTAAAGCGTTCGTTGGTAAGCGTTATATACTTTAAACAGATGGAAGTGTAATAATAACAGGCTTATCCGCACCTTTCTCTGGTCCGTTTTCATCTCCTTGGCCAGCTCAGGGCAATTCCTGATTGCCTTCCCAAGGCATGGAATGATTCCTGTAAAGTGTTCGCTACCTGCATCCTTTTTTAGGAAAACACCTCAGATACCCTTCCGCAGCATATCCGCATAGGCATCCGGTAAGGGACTTTCCTCTACGGCCTTGGCAGCTTTTTCTACATCATAATCAAAACGAACGAAACGTACCTGAATGCTGTCCTTATCGGAAAGGGTACTTTCTTCATCAATGGTCAGCAGTACATAACAGCCTTTGGGATTCTGATCCTTAGGCTTCCCGACGGAGCCGGTATTGATGGCATGCCGATAACGGTTCCCATCCGCACTCAAAAGCACCCGGTGAAAAGGTTTATGCGTATGCCCGAAACACAGGATGTCGGCATCGGCGTCTTCCAGAATACGCAGCAGGCTCTGTTCCTCCCGGTCTTCAAAAAGATATTCATTGATCTTTCTCGGACTCCCATGCACCAGCAGCAGGTTCAGCTTGTCCTGGTTCAGCTGAAATTCCACGCGGATGTGCGAGGGTAACGTGCGCAGGTACTGTCTTTCAGAAGCCCCCACTACAGAGTTGGTATAAGCGATGGACACGTCGCCCATAGCTTTCTCTACATCCGTTTTATAGGCGCAGCCGCAGGCATCGCTCATTAGCCCGATGCCCTGGTCATAATTTCCGGCAATCGTGGGAATGCCTCGTTTCCGTATTTCCCGGACCACTTCATTGGGCCAGGTGTTATAGCCCACCAGGTCGCCCAGGCAATAAACAACATCCGGTTGTTGTTGCGCTATGCTGTTCAGGCAGGCTTCCAGCGCGGGAAGGTTGGCATGTATATCACTGAAAAGGGCAATACGCATAATAGGGGTTAGCTAGTTGATAAAGAGGGTTTGGAGTAAAATTTCTTTCGGAACCAGAAGGCCACGTTCACCAGGGCAATGAGTGCCGGCACTTCCACCAGCGGACCAATAACACCAGCGAAAGCCTGGCCGCTGTTGATGCCAAACACGCCTATGGCTACCGCTATGGCCAGCTCGAAATTATTCCCGGCGGACGTAAAGGCTATGGAAGCGTTGGTGGCGTAGGGTGCACCCAGGCGTTTGCACAGGAAGAAGCTCACAAGGAACATGATGGCGAAATAGAGAACCAGGGGCAGGGCGATCCGTATTACGTCCAGGGGAATCTGAAGGATAAGGGCTCCTTTCAGGCTGAACATAATAAAAATGGTGAACAGCAGCGCTATCAGGGTAACAGGGGAAACAAAAGGAACAAACTGTTGCTGGTACCATTCCTCGTCTTTTAGTTTTCGTAACACAAGGCGCGTAATAAATCCTGCGGCGAACGGCAAGCCCAGGTAAATAGCCACGCTTTTGCCGATCTGCCCGATCGTGATGTGCACTTCCGTACCGGAAATGCCAAAGAGTGGAGGCAGCAGGGTTACAAAAACATAAGCATAAACGCTGTAGAGCAATACCTGGAAAAGGCTGTTCAGGGCTACCAGCCCGGCGGCATATTCCCGGCTCCCCTCAGCCAGTTCATTCCATACAATGACCATGGCAATACAGCGGGCCAGCCCGATCAGGATCAGGCCAACCATATAATCAGGATAGTTATGAAGGAACAGGATGGCAAGCAGGAACATGAGGATCGGACCGATCACCCAGTTCAGCAGCAGCGATAGGCCCAGTACTTTTATATGGCTGAATACGATCCGAAGCTTTTCATACCGCACCCTGGTAAAAGGAGGGTACATCATCAGGATCAGCCCGATGGCGAGTGGTATATTAGTTGTTCCCGAGGACAAGGAATGAAGCGAGGAAACGGAATCCGGAAATAGAGCGCCGAAGCCTATACCAAGACCCATGGCTAGGAAGATCCAGAGCGTCAGGTAGCGGTCCAGAAATCCTAAGCGCTTTCTGTCAGGAGCGGGTATGCTGTTAGGTGTTGCCATAGTGAAGGGTTTTAAGAACAACACCCGGGTTTGCAGCAGGCTTCCTGATCGGGTTTCTCGGCGTAAACGGTAATGCTTCTGATGCCGGTGCCCGAACTGCGGAAAGCGGTAATTTCTTCAGGACTTAGATATTGGCTCAGGATATCATCCGGTACAACGATCGCTTTGTCCTTCTGTACCGTAATGTTTTTAAAGCCATTGGCTTCAATAAGCTCTAGGTAGACCGGCTTCTGTATGGCGCCCGATACGCAACCGGCATACATTTCGGCAGCTTCACGGATGCCATCGGGCAAAGATCCTTCCAGTACAATATCGGAAATGGAAAAATGGCCACCGGGCTTCAGCACGCGATAGATTTCTTTGAACACGCCATCTTTATTGGGCACCAGGTTCAGCACGCAGTTGCTTACGATCACATCGGCAATACCGGCGCCAACGGGCATCTTTTCAATATCACCCTGGCGGAACTCAACATTATGAAAGCCGCGTACCTCCGCATTATGGCGGGCCTTCTCGATCATGGCGGGTGTAAAATCGATCCCGATTACCTTTCCGCTGGCTCCTGTCTCATGCCGGGCAATAAAAGCATCGTTGCCGGCTCCGCTCCCCAGGTCTATCACCACGTCGCCTTCCTTAATGTGGGCGTATTGTGTCGGCAGGCCGCAACCCAGGCCTAGGTCGGCGTCGGGGTTATAGCCTTTCAGCTCGGTGTAGTCATCGCTCATAATATTATACACCTCGGTCGAGCAGCCGCCCGATCCGCAGCAGGAGCTGCTGTTGGTGTCTTTGTCCTGTAAGGCGATCTCGGCATATTTCTGCCGTACCAGTTCCTTGAGTTGTTCCGCTGTTTCCATGATGTTGCGTTTATGAATGATTGTAATATTACGATAATCCGGTTTAAAAAAAAGGCTTAGCAGCAATCTCCCTTGGCCGAATAGTCCACAAAGAATGCCTCCAGCTGCTTCCGGTATTGCTTCCACACTTTTTCATCGATACAGTAGCAGATGCTGGCGCCTTCCACGGTTCCTTGTATCAGTCCGGCATTCTTCAGTTCTTTCAGGTGCTGCGATATGGTAGCCTGTGCCAGTCCCAGTTCTTCCACCAGGTCGTTGCAGATGCATGCCCGGGCCTTCAGCAGCTCCTGCAGTATGGCAATGCGTGCCGGGTGCCCCAATGCTTTGAACATCACGGCCAGCTTGTTCTGCTTATCAGTAAAGAAATCGGTTTTCGTAGCGCCCATATCTATCGCAATATTACAATAATAGATCGTAAACCAGAATAATTTTTTCTCAAACGTTCCCAAACATTCCCAAACGCGCCCGATGATTCCTCTTTATTCCTTTTTGCGCCTGTTCACGCCCAAACGATCCCAAATCGGACAGTGGCACTTCCCCGCGGGTGCATATTGCATCAGGTTTTCGAAACAGCACCAGCGCTAAACAAAGATGATCATCGCTGATAAGAATTCCGGTAACAATCATTTATAAAAAAGTAAAAAAACAGTTTTATGGCAAGACAATCAGGTGTAGTAAAAATCGAAGGATCGTTGGATGACTTAACATTTAAGAAAACGATTGATGGCTATCAGGTAGGACTGAAGCCCAGGAGTAAGAAAGCGGCTTTTAAAACGGGTGAGAGCTATGCCCGTACCAGGGAGAATGCGGCGGAGTTCGGACGCGCCGGTACATCCGGAAAGGTATTGCGCAGAGCCGTGCAGGAGCTGTCACGAACGGCAAAGGACCAGCGGGTGATCTCCCGCCTGGTGGCGAGAATGATGGAGATCATTCGCAAGGATGCCATCAACAGCCGCGGCGAGCGCAATGTATATGATGGACCGGTAGAGTTGCTGAAGGATTTTGAATTCAACGCAGCAGCGGTATTTGGACAGACCGTTTCCATTCATCCGGCCGTTTCGATCGACAGGGCGTTGGGACTGCTCGAAGTAAGCATCGGCTCCTTTGTTCCGGCCAATGTCATCAAAAAGCCGCAGGGCGCCACGCATTATAAGCTGGCCAGCTTAGGAGCAGAGGTCAATTTTCAGGGTGAGTCCTATATCACGGACGTTCACGAGTCAGCCATGCTGCCCATCGATCAGCAGGATAGCAGGCCACTGGTATTTTCCAACCAGGTCACAACCAACAGCGGCCATCCCTTATTCGTTCTGCTGGGTATCCAGTTCTTTCAGATGGTGAACGGACAGCAATACCCATTGAACAATGGAGCCTTTAATGCGCTGACCATTCTGGAGGTAAGCCCTGCCTGACCGCAGTAGCAGGAAGTAAGAAGAGCAGGGAGCATCACGGAGGAAGATACAGGAGTAACCATTTCGCATTCACGCTGTGAATAGCCAACAAGCCTGCATCCGGCTCCCCTCACTCTTCACTGATTACTGATTACTGATTACTGATCACTGATTACTCATCACTCATCACTCATCATTATGAACATTATTCAACGCACACAGGCGCCAACGCCTAAGTATTTTAAGAAAGTAAGGAATATCGGACTCATTCTGGCAGCGGTCAGTGGCACGGTACTGACAGCGCCGGTAGCGCTGCCGGCCGTCATTGCCAAGATCGCAGGCTACCTCGCCGTAGCCGGAAGTGTGGCATCGGCCGTAAGCCAGGCAACAACGATCGATGACGATCAGAAAGGAGTAATAGATGACTACCAGTTCCCTTTCTGACGGAAGCACAAAAGCAGGAACCTTTGGTGGTACCCTGCTGGTGCTTTTCCTTCAGCTCGATCCGGCGCATATGGCAGAATCTGCCCTGATCGCTTTCATAGGCGCGGTGGTAAGCTTCTTCACCTCCCGCCTGTTGAAATGGATCTTCCGGCGCCGGAAAAACTAAGAGCCCTTCGGGGCTCTTTTTTATGGATGGAATAGAGCGAAGTTGGAAAGAAGGCAAAAACATCAGGCTTGTGTGTTCAGGGGCTGTACCTGGGTCAGGTCGTTCTTTATGTGGCGTGGTTTTTTAGATAGTGTTCTGATGGGGAGGCTGGTTCCACATCGTCTAAAACGGTTCAGGAGAAAGACTCGAAAATAAATGGTGCACGCTTTTATCAGGAAATACAGACTCGCTATACCTTTGCGCCGGATTATGATCCGGAAGCTGATGGCCATATTGATCTTGACAGCTTGCCTGGCGCAGGTGTTCAACCGCAGCCTCATCATAGTCGATTACTACGCGAATAAGGCAGCCTTCGAAAAATATTGCATCAATAAGGCGCGTCCCATGTTGCATTGCAATGGCAAGTGCCAGATGATGAAAAAGCTGAAGGAGGAGGAAAGGCAGCAGGAGCAGAATACCGAGCGTCGATATGGCAATCCCGATGTGGTTTCTTCAAAGTCCTTCTTTGCAACGCTGCCACCGGTACAGCGGGTGCTAGCTTCTCTTAGTTTTGCAGCGCATCATTTTACGATCCCCTCCGGCATCAGCAAAGACATGTTCCATCCTCCTTCCTTCTCATGATCCATATGTCATCGTGAAAGCAGGCTTCCCCTGAGAAGCTATTCAACCTGGCTCTATGCCAGCGACCTCACCTTTCACTATTGACTATTCACTACTCACTATTGACACCTTTCACGCTAAAGCTTCAACCTCATGTCTTATTATATAAAAGGACAGTTGCTGGCCTTTGCACTTCTTGCTTTGATGCAGGTGCAGGCGCAGAAAATTGTAAAAGGAAAGATCATGGATGCCGCTACCAAAGAGCCGGTAGCTGGCGCCACCATTCACTGCACCCGGGAAGATTGTAAATGCGGATGTGTAACGGATGCATCCGGAGCCTTCAGCATGAATTGCATGGACTGCGAAAGCCTGGCCGTCACCGCTATAGGCTATGCCAGGCAAACGATCAGGGCCGGATCCGATGCACCCGTCATATACCTGTATGCCGCACCGGCTTCCCTGCAGGAAGTGGTGCTTTCGGCCAGCCGCGGCGAAGCGGTGCAGCGCGCCCAGGCGCCGGTGGCTATTACCCTTATTTCCGCGCAAACCATTCAGGATACCCATCCGGCTATGGCCGATCAGGTACTCAATAAGGTAAGCGGCGTCAATATGGTTAACCTCGGCAACGAGCAGCACCAGATGAGCATCCGCCAGCCCATGACCACCAAAAGCCTCTTTCTTTATCTAGAGGATGGCATTCCCATTCGGACCACAGGCTTGTATAACCACAACGCCCTGCTCGAAATGAACCTGGCTTCCGTAAAGAATATAGAGGTCATTAAAGGACCTTCATCTTCCCTGTATGGCAGTGAAGCCATTGGAGGCGTGGTCAACTTTATTACGCTTGCGCCTTCGGCCATTCCGGTGCTGAAGCTTTCGGCACAGGGGAATACCATCGGCTATAAAAGAGCGGATCTCATCCATAGCGGATCGGCCGGAAAATTAGGATGGGTGCTTTCGGGGTACTATGCCAATCGCAGAAACGGCTACCTGGAGTATACCGATTTCAATAAGGCAACGCTTACCGCCCGTATCGATTATCGTTTTTCTGAAACCACACAGCTCACCAATAGTGTTAGCTATCTCAATTACCGTAGCGATATGGCCGGTGGTATCGACAGCGCCATGTTTGCGGCACACAGCTTTTCTAATCCGCAAACCTTTACCTACCGGGCGGTGAACGCCCTGCGCTACCATAGCACCTTGTCCCATGCCTGGAGCGATAAGGGCAAATCCACGCTTACGGCCTTGTACCGCAAGAATACGATAGATCAGAATCCGGCTTATAGAGTAAAGGATGATTACCGTCGGGTTGGATCAGTCTTTGTCGGATCGAAAGAGCTGGCACATGGAGAGATCAATGCGAGCACGTTTAACTCCTATGCGCTGATCGCACAGCACCGGCAAAGCCTGGCATGGAAGAAGGCGGTCGTGATCGCAGGCGCTTCAGCAGAGCTGAGCCCTTCCCGTTACCGGGCCGATTACATCCGGATTAAAAAGGATACGGTCACCGGGAAATATATCAGCTATCAGCCGGTCGATAGCGTATTGACCAGCTATGCTACGGACCTGAACAACTATGCCGCCTTCCTGAATGTGGAAGCCAGTCCCTGGGAAAAGCTGCGCCTGGTGGCTTCCCTTCGTTACGATTATTTCCGGTATGGCTTTGACAACAGCCTCAGGCCTTCAGCCTTCAGCGGCTCGCCGGATACGGTAAGCCATTTCCAGAGGCTTAGCCCCAAGCTGGGATTCACCTATAATGTTTCGGCTAGCCTCGGGTTCTACGCCAACTATAGTGAGGGCTTTGTGCCGCCTCAGGTAACGGAATTGTATACCGGTGTCAGGGTGCCGGATCTTGATCCCTCCGTTTTCTATAACTATGAAGCAGGAGGATGGATGGCTCTTATAAGGAACAGGCTTTCCGCAGATATCAGCATGTACCGCCTCATCGGTACCAACGAGATTATTTCAGTAAAGCAGAATGATGGCTCTTTTGTGAACCAGAACGCTGGCCGCACCAGTCACCAGGGCATAGAGCTGGGCATCAAAGCAACGCCGCTGAATGAAATAACCTTCCGTTTTAGTGGTGCCTTCAGCAAACACCGGTTTGAAGAATTTAGGGAGAAAGGAACCAGTTATAACGGTAATGAAATGAATAATGCGCCTCATTGGATCTATAATGCTGAAGTATGGTACAAGCCGGAAGGGATCGCAGGCCTCCGGCTGGGAATCGAATGGCAGCATGTCGGCAGTTACTTTGCAGACCCGCAGAATACGGCACGTTACAAAGGGTATAATGTGCTGAATGCGCGGATGGGCTACCGGCACAAGGCAATGGATGTTTGGATCAATGTCCTGAATGCTACGGATAGCTATTATTCCTATATCACGTCCAAAAGCGCATCGGGTTATAGCTATCAGCTCGCCGAGCCGCTGAATGTCAACATAGGCCTGGGGTACGACCTGGCAGCACTCTTTACTAAATAATACACACCACAATAACAGGATAGATATGAAGAAGACCGGCATCTTGCTGCTCATCGTTGTAATGGTAGCAGCCTGTAACAATAAGCAAACCGCAGAATGGAAAACCTTAGACCCGCTGCTGGTAGATACAACCCGCGCAGAATGTCCCTACCTCACCAAAAATGAAAAGGGCCATACGGTACTGAGCTGGATACGCATGTTGAACGATTCCACCACCGCTTTCTGCTATGCAGAAACAAAGGACGGCAGGACCTTTTCAGCGCCGGTAGTGATACCGGGAACGGGTCAGATCCAGCCCCATGGAGAGAACCTTCCGAAGATCATCTTCAAGCCTTCAGGCGAGATCTTCGCACTCTGGGGCACGTCCAACGCAGGTCCGCGGAATAAATACGCTGGTCAGGTATTTTATACAAGGTCCCTTGACAAGGGCCGTACCTGGACGGCCCCCGGGCCACTGGTCACCGACACAGCTAGCTACGATCAGCGTTACTATGATGTAGCGGTTTTGCCTTCCGGTGAAATAGCGGCGATCTGGCTCGACAATCGAAAGACCATTGCAAAGGAAGGTTCGGGTCTTTATTATGCAGTTACCACACCCGGGAAGGGCTTTGATCAGGGTCGTCTGATCAGCCAGCCGTGCTGCCAGTGCTGCCGCACCGATCTCTTTGTCGATCACAAAGGCACACTGCACGTTCTGTACAGGGGCATTGTGCAGGACAGTATCCGCGATATGGTGCATATCATGTCGGCAGATGGTCAGTCTTTCTCTGCACCGAAGCGCATCAGTGAAGATAATTGGGTCATTAAGGGTTGTCCCCATACAGGACCGGCTATCACGGAGAACAAGGAAGGCCTGCAGGTGGCCTGGTTCACGGGTGGCCGCAATAAAGGCTGCTTCTATGCCCGGTCGCAGGATGGTGGCAAAACCTTCACTGCTGCCGATAGTGTCAGCAAAATGGGTTCGCATCCGCAAGTGGCAGCGATGGACAACGGGAGCCTCATGATTGTCTGGGACGAAACCAATGTAAAGGGCACACAGGTTAACAAAAGGATTGGCTGGCAATGGAGAACGCCGGAGGGAAGTCCGGTGAATAAGACCTATATAACCGGGAGCGATGGCAATGCCGAATTTCCGGTCATCATGCCGGTAGACCAGCATAGTGCGCTCATCGCTTATACGTTGAATGCAGGGAACAAAAAGCGGATCGCCTGCCTGCTCATGACCTTATAGAAAAGTACATTATAGTTTAGGTCCAGGGTAAGGTCTGGCATCTGACTCTAGTAGAGAGACGTGTGAGTCAGATGCTTTTATATATACTGTTTAAAAGGTGAGTATTTCCGATTCTTCCGGGACCTTGCTTTTTTCAGCGGATAAGATATTTTCAATCCCTTGAAATAAGGCATCGGGAGTAAAGGAAATACTGTTGATCCCTTTTCCGACTAAGAACCGGGCAAACTGCGGATCATCACTGGGTGCCTGGCCGCAAAGCCCGATCGGCTTGCCGAGTCTTACGGCCTTTTCAATCATAAGCCCTATGATCGAGCGTACCGCTTCATCCTGTTCACTGAACTGATCACTGATGATGGAGGAGTCGCGGTCGATTCCTAAAGTGAGCTGGGTGAGATCGTTGGATCCGATTGAAAAGCCATCGAAAAGGGTAGCGAATTTTTCAGCAAGTAATACATTGCTGGGAATTTCAGCCATTACATAGATATCCAGGGTGTTGTCCGTTTCACGATCGAGTCCGTATTTGGCCATCAGGCTCAATACGCGTTTGGCCTCATCGGGCGTGCGGCAGAAGGGCACCATGATCTTTACATTATCCAGCCCCATTTCGTTGCGTACCATATATAGGGCTGCACATTCAAGCGCAAATCCTTCCCGGTAGAGATCGTGGTCATAGCGGGATGCTCCGCGAAATCCGATCATAGGATTTTCTTCCTGGGGCTCAAACGCCTTGCCTCCGATCAGGTTGGCATATTCGTTGGTCTTGAAATCGCTCAGCCGGACAATCACTTCTCTGGGATAAAAAGCAGCAGCAAGGGTCGCAATACCTTGTGAAAGCTTTTCAATGAAATAGTTTTTTTTATCGGGGTAGTGATGGGTTAGCAATTCGATTTGCTCTTTGACAGTCGGATCTTTCAATTGTTTGAAATGAACCAGGGCCATGGGATGCACTTGAACGGAATGGGTAATGATGAATTCCATACGCATCAGCCCTACGCCATGACTGGGGTAATAGGATAAGGAAAATGCCTGATCAGGGTCGCCGGTGATCAGCAGTACCTTGGTTTGTTCGGGCAGGGATATGGTGGAGAAATCTATTTCCGCTACTTCAAAGGGCAGTAGGCTATCATATACAATTCCCGTTTTTCCTTCGTGGCAGCAAACGGTGATCTCCTGTCCGTCCCTGATCATTTCTGTAGCTGAATCACAGCCTACCAGTGCAGGTACGCCAAGTTCGCGCGCTACGATGGAGGCATGACTGGTACGGCCACCTTTATTGGTGACAATGGCGGCGGCACGCTTCAGAATGGGATCCCAGTCCGGACTGGTTAGTTCGGTAACTACGATTTCACCGTTTTGTAATTGCCCTGCATCCTGAGGGGAACGTAGCAGGCGCGCTTTCCCACTGGCGATCTGGCTGCCAACAGCTAATCCCTTTGTCAATGGGGTCCCTTTTTTCAGCAGTTTGTAGGTGGCTTGTACGGTTTTGCTTCTGGATGATTGTACTGTTTCAGGTCTGGCCTGTACAATATAAAGCTGTCCATCGATACCGTCCTTGGCCCATTCTATATCCATGGGTTTCTTATAGTGGTCTTCAATTACCTGGCACCAGCGGGCGAGCTGCATAATCTCCGGGTCGCTGAGTACGAATTGATCTCTCTTCTCAACGGGCGTCTCTAAGTTCAGCACAGGCACTTGTGAGCCTAAAGGAGCATAGACCATGGTTTTGGCTTTATCGCCGGTCTTTTTCTGAATAATACCGTTCTTGCCTTTTAATAGCATGGGTTTGAACACCAAGTATTCATCGGGCGTTACCGTTCCCTGTACCAGGTTCTCGCCTAAGCCCCATACGCCGCTGATATGTATGATGTCGCGGAAGCCGGATTCTGGTTCCAGGGTAAAGGCTACTCCCGAACAGGCCTTGTCCGAGCGTACCATCTTTTGTATACCTGCTGAAAGCGCCACCTTTTCATGCGCGAATCCATGGTCTTCACGATACTTGATGGCCCTGTCGGTATAAAGAGAGGCATAGCACCGCAGTACGGCTTGAAGAACCGCATCATCACCCTGTATATTCAGGAACGATTCATGCTGCCCGGCAAAGCTGGCTTCGGGCAGGTCTTCTGCAGTGGCGCTGCTGCGTACGGCAACGGATTTCGTATCTCCTTCTGTCAGGTTGCGATAAGCCTGAAGGATAGCAGTTGCTAGTCTATCAGGAAGGGTAGCACCAAGGATCAGCGCCCTCGCCTGGCTGCCAATGGCTTTAAGGTTTGTATACCTGGAGCGGTCAAGCTGAGCCAGTAACGGCACCAGTCGCTGAGGTAAATGATTTTCAGCCAGGAACATCCGGAAAGCGAAAGCTGTAGTGGCAAAGCCATTGGGTATCAGTATCCCTTTCTCATACAGGGTGCTATACATTTCACCAAGCGAAGCATTTTTGCCTCCAACTTCGGAAAGGTCGGACAAATGGATGTCGGAGAATTTTTTGGTAAAGGCTGGCATGAGTAAATAGGTTTGGTAGTAAAGAAATCTGGTGAAGCAATGTTTTGCAGAACTAATCGTGTGTGATAAAGATGGGTAGGTCTACGGTCCGGACAAGGGTATCCAGGCTGCTTCTTTTGAATAAAGTGGAGAGCAGCCCTCTGCCGTAAGCGCCCATAACGATCAGTTTGTTTTTCTTCATAAAGAAGTAGGTGAATAGCCTGTCTTTGGCAGTGCCTTCCAGGCACTCATACTGAACGGAGGTAAAATGGGTTTTGAGCCAGTCCATCAGGTGGTAATGGCTTTCATCAAATACGGGAATGCCTTTTTTATTGATTTCCAGCAGAATGGATCTCCGGTTCTGTAATTCAGGGAACAGGTACGTGAATTGCTTGATGGCGAAGATCGATGAAGCGCTTCCGTCATAACAGAAAACGATCTCCTCTAATTCATGCATCTTTTGCGGTGCCAGCAGCACCGGACAGGCAGCATGAGATAGAATTTCTTTCACAAAATGAGAGGGTGGTTGTTCTTTCTGGTCATAGAAGTTGATTTCCGGATCTACGATCAGGAGATCTGCAAAACGGCTTTCCTGAAGAACCTGCTGGATCGGTTCTCCTTTATCCACATATACGTGTTCGGTAACACCTTTTTTAGAGCAGGTTTGTTTGAATAGGTTTAGTGCCTGATCGGTATCAGTTACGGTGGCAGCGGTGCTTTCATCATCACGAATCAGGTGCAGCGACATGCGTTCTCTGTTGGGGGGCGCAGGGGAATAATAAATCGTATCGATAAATAATCCGGTAAGCTTTGTTTTGCTTAAGGTAGCTATGCGGCAGGCAAAATCAATGAGTCCCATGTCGGGTTTATGGGCATTTATAATGACAATGATCTTTTCCATATTCTGTTTTTTCAAAGCTAGCAACAGCCTGAACCTGGGACCCTGACAGCGGTCGTTGCGAACAGTGATTATGATCAGAAGAACGATTGGTAACGATCGGAAGGGCAAGGCAGATAGAAGCGATGCCGGACGAACCCGGGTTCCATTCTTTATGCGGCGGAGTCGAAGGAGTTAAGGGATCAGGAAGATGGTCATAACACTTTGGTGGGAGAATTCTTACGGAGGAGAAGTTCATTTTTTACCAGGGTGTTGGCGATCACCTGGCCATATTCATGTCCAAGCTGCCGGGTTGATACAGGATCGAATGCCTTGGTCTGAAGTGAGAAAAGCAATTCCCGGTTCTGAAGCGAATAAAAATTACTTTCCCAGAAATATTTGGTGGATACTTCAAAATAAGCTCCCTCGATCCGTCCGGACATGGTGCTGTAATAGTTCCAGAAACGAGCCTGATGGCTTGCATAGGGTGCATAGGCAGCCTTGCCGGGTACATAATATTTTTCCTTTTTCTTGTCCAGCAGAGTTATGGTAAGTACGGCGTCAACATGATCATTCATAAGTTTTGTATAGGCGGCCAGCGAGTCCATGCCGGTAAACCCCTCAGGGCCATAGACGGCCAGTGAGGAATAGGCAGGAAATCCCATGGAGGAGAGGTCTTCGGCAAGATGATTTTCCATCTGCTCCCGTAAAGACCGGTCGGCGTCGCGGATAATTCCGATGACCATGATCCTGGAATAGTCATGCCCTTTGGCTGCGGGCTTAACCCAGGTGGAGGTTACCTGAAGTGAGCTGCAGCTGGCGAGGATCAGAACGAATAAGAGTGAATGAACTTTGTTGCTAAGCATAAGAATTGTTTTGATGAGGTGATCGAATCCAGGACGAGCGCATTTGTAATGAAATTATTTTTGTGATAGACATCTTCATAGAAACGGACGTCGCCACTTTCATTGAACCATACGGTGCTGTAGAGTACCAGGATCGGTAGCGGCTTTTCCAGCTTTATATCATGCGGTTTCTGGTCCTTAAGGCAGGTGCGTATAAGTGTATCGATATCGGAGGCCTTTTCCTGTAATAAAAGCTGCGATAATTCAATCGGCTTTTCTACCCGCATGCAGCCATGGCTGAAAAACCGCTTATTCAGAAAGAATAGCCCTTTATAGGGTGTATCGTGCAGGTATACGGTAAAGGGGTTGTAGAAATTGAATTTCAGTACGCCTAAGGCATTGTCACATCCTGTTGATTGACGGAGCGTATAGGGAAAATTCGAGCTACTCAGGGAATGCCAGTTGATCTGGCTGGGGTCCAGCACCCGACCGGATGAACTAAGTACCTCAAATCCGTTCGAGGTCAGAAAAGACCGGTTTCTTTTGATCTGGGGAAGTAGTTCACGGGTGGCAATTTTATGAGGCACATTCCAGTAAGGATATACGATCACATCTGTGATCGCGCTGCTTAAGGTGGGCGTAGGAGTGGAGGGTTTGCCGGCTATGATTTTGGAACTCAGGAGCAGCGAATCGTTTTGGTAAACAAAAAGACTGGCGGAAGGTATGTTCACCAGGGCGGCCATGCCTTGCTCCTTTAAACAAGCTATATAGCGGAATAGGTTCAGGGCTCTCTTTACTTCTTCTCTTCTTTGCCTGAGGGATATGTTGAGGGCTGCTCTGGTGTTGGGATTTAAAGTGCCGTCATTCCTCAGATTGAAGAGCAGCTGTGCCTGTTGCACTTTTTTCATAAGTGCTTTGTCGGAAACAGTATGGGTACTATCCAGGAAGCCGAATTGCTGAAGCCTGGTGAGTAAGGGTATATTGGTATTCGAAACCAGATCGGAGCTGATGAGGATGTCCGTAAAGTCAGCACTGTTTAAAGTGATACTTAAGAGGGAAAGAAGGCGCTTCGCCTGTTGGTAAGCAGGCATTTC
>DATAHC010000133.1:0-5152 GCA_036263415.1 Flavisolibacter sp. | reverse complement strand
GGTTGGGTGATTGATAATAAGCCTTCGCCAGCGGTAGCCTTGCCGGTAGCGGCTCTTTTATTGGCCACGGCATTGGGAGTTGCATATGCCTGTCTGAAGTTGTATGATGAACCGGTAAGGTTATGGTTGAAAAGAAAATATGATAGCTGATTCCTGGCAGATTCAGGCATAAGGTGGCGTATGAACTGGAAAGAAATGCGTTCGATGGGTAATTCAATCAGGTGACTGACGGTTGCCTTATAATGTTTAATTAATATAACAGACCTTTACGCCTCATGAATCTGATCAAAGAGCTGCAGGAGCTGCTGATTACAGAATCCGGAATACAGCCCTATGTAGTAGGCACAGTATCTCCTGATACCATCGGCATCATTGTTCTGAAACATTATCGGCATCACAAGCAGCTATCTGTTGAATTGTATAAAGCCGGGACTACGCTGGATGGTCGCATCAAAAATCCGCTCACACCCATCAATCCTTTGGATGCGGCCTTAACCGCTGGGAATGCAAAGGAGCTCAAGTTCTATTCAGCCGTTAGCCGTTTTCAGAACAATCCTACGCTGGCGCGTTCGCCATTAGATATCGAATCACTGAAGCAAATAGTGAGAAATCCGCTGGAGTTCCGGTTTTATCTGCATAACCCTGAATTCTCTGATAAGGTTGTGGCGGGTTCGCTGGTAGGGATTACCCAGGGCGCTATCATAAGGGATATTGAACTGACCATTCGTAAAGTGGCAGATCAGTATCAGATTATCCCCTCCTTGAAATTGAAAGGAGCTTCCCTGGCCCTGAATACCATGAGGCCTCAATTTGATTATTTTCTGGTGCAGGACAATCAGTTTCATCTGCTCGCAAAATATAATTTGGTAAAGCTGGTGAAATTCTTTTATCAGCAAACCCCATTGTTAACCATCCCTCAGCATAAATTCAAAGAGTTTCAGCAACAGGTCCTTTCCAGGCTGGAAACTGAAGTATCCATCAGGTATGATAGTACAGTTGAGGAAGCTGAAACTGTTGAAGCAGGTAGATTTGAAGGTTCAATAGAGCCCCTGATTTATTTGTCTGACCTGGAGAATTATGTAATGATCAATCCGGTAATGAGGTATGGTGGAATCGAAATACCGGTTCGATCCAAAAAGCAGCTTTACCTACCGGATGACGAAGGTAAAATAAGAGCTTTTCAACGCAATGATACGGAGGAAGATCGCTTGCTGGCCTTACTGCTGAAGCAGCATCCGGATTTTTTGGAACAGCTTGATTATGACCTTTCCTATTTCTATCTGGGTAGACAAACATTTTTGGATGAGAATTGGTTTTTGAATGCCTTTGCCCATTGGCGGGAAGCCGGAATACAGGTACTTGGATTCAATAAGCTTAAGGGAAATAAACTTAACAGTCATAAAGCCAGCATAACGATCAGGGTAAACAGCGGTCTTAATTGGTTCAATACAGATATTCAGGTACGCTTTGGTAAAAAGAAGGCAACCTTAAAAGAATTACAACGGGCAGTAAAGAACCGCAATAAGTTTGTGCAGCTGGATGATGGAACGCAGGGCATCCTCCCAGGGGAATGGTTAAAAAAATTTGAGGGCTATTTTAAAGCAGCAGAAATAGCAGGTGAGGAATTGCATACCCCCAGGATTAATTTTTATGTGATCCGTCAGCTGTATAAAGAAGACCAGCTGGATGCTGGGTTAAAAGAAGAACTGGAAACCCTGGATCAAAAACTGCAGCATCCGGAAACCTTTCCAAAAGTCTTGCCTCCGGCTGAACTGAAGGCTACATTGCGTACCTATCAGATCGAAGGATTGAACTGGCTCAACGTTCTGGACGATCTGGGTTTTGGTGGTTGTCTGGCTGATGACATGGGCCTGGGTAAGACCGTTCAGATTCTGGCTTTTATATTATTACAGCGTCAGAAGGTTTCTAAAAATTGTAATCTGGTGGTGGTGCCCACCTCGCTTATCTTCAACTGGCAGGATGAAGTACGGAAATTCTCCCCATCCCTTAAAATATTGACCCTTTATGGAGCAGATCGTATCCGTAGTATGACGCAACTGGAACACTATGAGTTGGTGCTGACTTCTTATGGTACGCTCCTTTCCGATAGTAATTTCCTGAGCCGCTTTTCCTTCAATTATATCTTTCTGGATGAATCGCAGCAGATAAAGAATATCGATTCGCAACGTTACCAGGCAGTTTGCAGCTTGAAGGCAAGGAACCGGATTGTTATTACAGGAACACCATTGGAAAATAATACCCTCGATCTGTATGCCCAGCTATCCTTTGCATGTCCCGGGCTGCTGGGCAACAGGCAGGAGTTTAGGGACCTTTTTTCCATTCCTGTAGACAAGTTCAAAAGCAGCCGGCGCGCATCGGAATTACAGCAAAAGGTAGCACCTTTCATTTTAAGGAGAACAAAGAAGGAAGTGGCCCCGGAACTGCCTCAGAAAACGGAACTTACCTTGTTTTGTCCAATGGGAGAGGCGCAGCGTAAAGTATATGATGTATATGAGAAAGAGCTGCGCGATTATATCCTGCGCATGCCTGATGCGGATTGGAACCGGGAGACCATTCATGTGCTTCGGGGAATGACACGTCTGCGCCAGATCTGTAACTCTCCCTTGCTGCTGGAAGATGAACAGTTGTTTGGTGACAGATCCTCGAAGATTGAAACGTTGTTGGAGCAGATCGGGAATAAGAGCCCTGATCATAAGATCCTGGTATTTTCCCAGTTTGTATCCATGCTCGACCTTATTAAAAAGGAACTGGAAATCCGGCAGATTCCATTTGAGTACCTCACCGGGAGTACAAAGAACAGGGAAGGGGTGGTTCACCGGTTTCAAAATGATCCGGCAGTGCGGGTATTTCTGATTAGTTTGAAAGCAGGTGGAACCGGATTGAATCTCACCCAGGCAGATTACGTTTATCTGGTCGACCCCTGGTGGAATCCTGCTGTAGAAAATCAGGCTATAGATCGGCTGTACCGTATCGGTCAGGAGAAGCATGTAATGGCAATACGACTGATATGTCCTGGAACTTTGGAGGAAAAGATTCAAAAGCTCCAGGAAACAAAACGGACGCTTACGGATGAGGTCATTAAATCAGGTAATTCAATACTGGAAGCTATCGATAAAAAGAGTTGGCTGGAATTGCTGCAGCCAGATTAATCCTTGGGATTACCAGTTGCTGCCTTGTTCCTTGTTAACATTGAATTGCTTTACAATATCTCCATTGTGCCAGTTCTCGCTATAACGGACAAAGAACGATAGCCACACGGTTCTTGACAGCCGCATCAGGGGAGGCTGCAGTAAAATCAACAGAACTCCATTGACGCCGATCCACCAGAAAAACCGGCTGTCAGACAGTGAAAATCCGATCAGGATCCACCAGGTAAAGAAGGTAAACACCGACAGCATGATTGCCAGTACATAACTGATTATGTTAGTGCCGTAATAGAAACCGGGTTCCATATCCAGCGGCTGTCCGCAAACCGGGCAGGCGGCGTTCATTTCCATCAGCCCTTTAAGACGGAAAGCACCTTTCTTTTTATACATATCGCCCCGGCGGCACCGGGGACATTTATTGGTCAAAATACTGATCAGTAGGCCCGGTTTTCTGTTATCTTGATGTGCACACATATTCAGTTATTATAAGGTTAGAGTATCGACTTCCGGAATTCATCTGGAGTCATGTTTTCATATTTTTTAAAGAAACGGTTGAAATAGGAGTTATCCTGAAAGTTCAGTTCATAGGCTATGGAAGCAATGGACATGTCGGCATTGGTCAGCAGCCTCTTAGCTTCTAATAAAATCCGGTCCCGAATCAGGTCGCCGGCCGTTTTGCCCATTAGGTCCTGGCAAAGTGCATTCAGATGGTTAGGAGTGATGTAGAGCAGCTCTGCATATTCTTTCGGCAGTCGGATGGTTCTGAAATGCTTTTCAATCAGCTTCTGAAACTGCCGGATCAGTACCATCTTTTGCCTGGGCACAGTGTGCTTTTTTTGGAATCCCCAACTTCGTTCTACGGTAAGGAACAGTTCTATCAGCTTTATCCGGATCAGATCAAGGCTTCCTGGTCTGCTGGCTTCCAGTTCAGTTAAAAGCTTTTCAAAGATCTGCTCGACCGCTTCTTGAATATCGGCTTGCAGTTGTATAACTCCGTCTTCACTCACCCCGCTGAAGAAAGGTAGTTGCTCAAGGTACTGGTGGTTTTGAAGAAAAGAAGTAAAGAGGGCTTCGTGGAAATGTACAATGTAACCTTCCGGCCTCCCTTCAAAATGCCAGCTATGTACCTGTCCGGGTACCATAAAGTAGATCTGGAAGGGCTTCACCGGAAACCGGGTAAAATCTATGGTGTGGCTACCCTTGCCTTTGGTAAACAGCACCAGGTGAAAAAAAGAATGCCGGTGCGGCCGGTGTAGATCATGATAATGCTTTTCCAGATAAGGGCTAAGCCTTTCGATCAGTAGGTCTCGCTGCGACGTACCGTCGATAGTACAGATATCATAAACCGGAATGGAAGCTTTAGCCATGATCTTGAAATAGTACCATACAAAGGTAGTTTAGTATGGGGTGTCAGCTATGGAAGTGTTTAGGGCTTATATGGTACTTTTTACGGATTGACACACAGAGAAGCTTTGAGCCAATAGAGGGACAACATCCAATTCCGTTATTTTTGCTGATCAAGGCAGGCCATGAAGAATTACAATTCGAAGAACTGGTTCAGTTTCATTTTTACCATTCATAGGAACGATACGGTACGTAAGATGCTTCCCCTTTTGATCGGCATGGCTGCCTATTCCTGGCTGATTGCCTTCCTCGAATTGGAATACTGGCATATTTCAGCAACCAATCCGTTAAAGAATGTGCCGGTCCTGCATACACTGCTGGGTTTTGCCATTTCCATGTTGCTGGTATTTCGCACCAATACCGCATATGATCGATGGTGGGAAGGACGCCGGCAATGGGGCAGCCTGGTCAACTGTAGTCGTAATTTGGCGGTTAAGCTGGCCTCTATGCTGGAACCTGGTGATAATCGCCGGCTTTTATTTGCACAGCTGATACCTGCCTTTGCTTTTGAGTTGAAGAATCATCTCCAGTCGGAAGAAACGGCCTGGTTGCTGGATGAGGAAAAGCATCCGGAGATCCCC
>DATAHC010000132.1:0-5442 GCA_036263415.1 Flavisolibacter sp. | reverse complement strand
CCACATCCAGGTAGGTAGCCGCTACATTATTGGCTCTCAAAAAACGTCCTACCGTACTTCCGAAATGGCCGAATCCGGCAATGATCACGGGATTCTTTTCATGGATCTCATCATCGGGCCGTCGCTCTATGCTATCGGTACCAACATGTGGTAATATCCATTTCTCATTCAGCAGCATCACCAACGGAGTCAGGCCCATGCTGATGGCCACTACGGCTACATAAAAGCTGACGGTTTCCTGGGACAGGATGCCCTCCTGCAGGGAGAAGGAAAGCAGCACAAAGGCAAACTCACCCACCTGGCTCAGTGAAAAGGAAAAGATGAAATTCTGTTCGGCGCTCATACGGAATGTTTTTCCAAGCCATAACAATACGCCTGTTTTTAATGCGATCAGCAGACCTACCCATCCCAGTACCCGCCATGGCTGCGCCGCAATGAGCTGAAAGTCGATGGAAGCGCCTACGGCTATGAAGAAGAGCCCGAGCAGCAAACCCTTGAACGGTTCGATATCGCTTTCCAGCTCATGCCGGTATTCGCTGTTGGCCAGTACCACGCCCGCCAGGAAAGCACCCAGTGCCGGACTCAGTCCTACCATGGTCATCAGGCTGGCGATCCCGATTACAATAAGGAGGGCCGAGGCGGTAAAAACCTCCCGTATCCCGGTCTTGGCTACCATTCTCAGTAAAGGTCGCAACAGCAATCGGCCAACCACTATGATCGCTACTACCGATGCCAGTACGATAAGCGTATGGATCCATGCCGGCTGGCCGTCTACCCAGGTTACCGGACCTTTATCAGCGGCTTCTTTTGTAGTTACGGCATAGCTTACCAGCAACGGAAAAATGGCAAGGATAGGAATGACGGCAATATCCTGGAAGAGCAATACGGAGAAGGCGCTTTGTCCGGCAGCTGTTTTCATCAGCCCTTTTTCCCGGAGCGACTGCATGACGATAGCCGTGGAGGACATGGCCAGGATCAGTCCCAGGGCCAGTGCTTCTTTCCACCCCGATCCGAAAGCATAGACAATACCTCCTATGATCAGGGCGCTCAGTACCACTTGAAGGCTGCCCAGTCCCATGATCGATTTCCGCAGCTTCCACAGCAGTTCCGGCTCCAGTTCCAGGCCAATGACAAACAGCATCATCACCACGCCGAATTCGGCATAGTGCATGACATCTTCGCCTTCATGGCCTATAAATCCCAGCACAAAGGGGCCTATCACCACACCGGCAATGAGATACCCCAGAACGGAACCCAGTCCAAGCCGCTTGGCCACCGGAACAAAGAGCACGGCGGAAGCGAGATATACCATTGCCTGGAAGAGAAAATTATGTTGTTCCATGGTCAGACTGCATTGAAGGATTCAGAAAAAGATGATTGAGTTCTGTCGTTTTGAGTATGGCTTCTTCCGTGATCAGTTCCCGGGACAGTGCAAACAGCAGGTTGCGGTAGCGGGAGGCATATTCCCGGATCTCGTGCTGATCCATGCGATGTACGCCATTGACCCAGAAAGGCGGCCAGTAGGTCATGCGGCAAAGCAGGGCGGTCTGTTCAAAAGGCTTCAGGTAATCGTGTATGGGGTACCGGTTATATCCACCTTCCGCATACGCTTCGGAGGCTCCGCCCGAGGTCATCACATTAAAAGCTTTCTTTCCCTGCAGCGCTGTTCCTTTCTTGCCGTAGGCCCAGCCATGTTCCAGCACCAGGTCCTGCCACTGCTTCAGAAGCGCCGGTGCGCTGTACCAGTAAAAAGGATGTTGCCAGATAATAATATCATGCTGTAGCAGCAGGTTTTTTTCTTTCTCAATATCGATATCGAAATCAGGATAATTCTGGTACAGGTCATTGATGGTTACATCAGGAATATTCTTAGCCTGCTCCAGTAATTGATGATGTACACGGGATTTTTCCAGCAGCGGGTGGGCAAATAAGATGAGCAGTCTGGCCATGGTCTCAAAACTTGGGTTCAATTTACAAAGGTTGGACTTTGCGAGGGAAAATATCGGCTATGCCATGGAAATGTGAAATCTTATCCATAACAGGCCCTGTCTGACCGGAATACCTATCTTTATCAGGTTTTCAGAATCCTTCATCTTTGGAAAGCGCTCCTATAATGCCTTATAATAACCGGGTGCCCACGACCTTTATGTCTGCCTGTTCATGATATCTGATCAAAACGCTTCTGCTTCTGCCTCCAAGACCCATCCTTCCCTGCTGGAAAGCGATACGCTGCGTTTTGCATTAGATGCGGCAGATATCGGGACATGGGATCTGAACCCTGTCACCAATACCTTTTCCTGCAACCGCAAAACCAGGGAGATCTTCGGACTGAACCAGGAAGAGGATATCAACCTGGAAAAAGCGATCAGCGTGATGTTGCCGGGAGACCGGAACCGGGTAGCCGAAGCCATTCGAAAAGCGTTGGAACCGGGAAGTTTAGGTAAATATGAGATCGAATATTCCGTAGTACAGCCCCAAAGCGGAGAGGAACGCTTTGTCTTGGCCAGGGGCAAGGCGTATTTTACGGAAGAAGGACAACCCTTTCGCTTCACCGGAATTCTGCAGGACATTACAACAGAAAGAGACAACAGGCGGCAGCAGTCGATTTTGCAGCAGCTGGTATCGAATTCCAAAGATTCAATGGCCATGGCTTCATTAGACGGCCATATGCTATTCCTGAATAAAGCCGGCCGTAAATTATATGGTATCGACCCGGAGGCCGATATTACCACCTTTACCATTCCCGAATTTTACAGTGCAGAACAGTTCCAATTGGTTCAGAAAGTCGTGGTTCCTGCCCTGCAGGCCCGCGAATACTGGTCGGGCTTTGTTAAGATTAGAAACTTTCAGACGCAGGAAGAGATACCCTGCTTCGGTGACTACCGCCTGATCCGCGATCCGGAGACAGGCCAGATCATATCGAGAGCGCAAACACTTCGCGACCTACGGCCGGAACTTTCTGCGCGTAAAGAGCTGGAAGAAAGTGAAAGCCGCTTCCGTAACCTGGTGCAGCAGGCACCCGTAGCCACAGCTATCTATATCGGACCCGAGATGACCATTCAATGGGCCAACGATGCCATGATAAAACTTTGGGGCAAGGATACTTCCGTTATCGGCAAGACCATCCGACAGGCACTTCCTGAACTGGAAGGGCAGCCCTTTCATGACCGGCTGGATAAAGTCTATGAAACCGGCATCCTGTACCAGGCCTCTGAAGACAAGGGAGAAATTGAGGTAGATGGCCAATTGCAAACATTCTTCTTTAATTATAGTTATAAGCCGCTCCGCGATGCGGATGGTAAGATCTATGGCATCCTGAATATGGCCATCGATGTTACCGAGCAGGTAAAAGTGGCAAAGCGCCTGGAGGAAAGCGATAAAAACTTCCGCAACCTGATCATGCAGGCTCCCGTGGGTATTTGCCTGCTGACCGGTGAAAACTTCCTGGTGGATGTGGCCAATGAAGCTTACCTGGAGCTGGTAGGCAAGTCAGCCGATACCTTTGTGGGCAGGCCATTATGGGACGTATTACCCGAGGCCAGGGACCAGGGCTTCGACCAGTTGCTGAACCAGGTACGAACCTCCGGAGAGCCCTATTTTGGTAATGAGCACCAGGTAAGCCTGGTACGCAATGGCGTAACGGAATTGCTGTATATCAATTTTGTGTATGAGCCTCTTAAAGATGAATTGGGACAGGTAAGCGGCATTCTGGTGATTGCCATCGATACCACCCTTCAGGTTCAGGCACGCCAGCACGTGGAGAACGCGGAAGAAAGAGCCCGCCTGGCCATAGAAGCAGCACGGCTGGGCACCTATGAAGTGAATATGACTACCGGGGCGATCGTGGCTTCTCCCCGCTTCAATGAATTGTTTGAGCGGGAACATACCGGAAGCCAGGAAGACTATATAGCCTCCTATCATCCCGATGACCTGCCGGTAAGGCAGCTGGCAATGGATCAGGCCATGAAGGAGGGTGTGCTGCAATACGAGGCCCGAGTGATCCGTAAAGATCAGTCGATCCTGTGGCTGAATGTTATGGGCCAGTTATACTTCGATGCGGAAGGGAAGCCTGTCAAGCTGGTTGGGATCATCCAGGATATCACTGCGCAAAAGAACAGTGACGAGGAGCGGGAGAAATTCCTTTCCTTATCTCATTACAGCCGTGACTTTATCGGCATGGCCGATCTTTCCTTTAAGCCCATCTACCTGAACAGGGCCGGACGTTCCATGCTTGGACTGGAGAATACGGAACTCACCAATATTCAGTTGCTGGACTGCTTTTTCCCCGAAGACCGGGAGGTTATAAAAAACAGCTTCTTTACCAAAGTGATGCAGGATGGTTATGGTGAAACCGAGATTCGCTTCCGGCATTTCGAAACCGGGGAACCCATATGGGTGATCTATAGTGTTTTCCTGATCCGGAACAATAAAGGTGAACCATCGGTGATCGCTACCGTAAGCCGCGACATAACGGAGCGCAAGAGCATGGAGCAGGAACTGGAAAGAAGAGTGAAGGAAAGGACGCTGGAATTGCAGAAAGTAAATAATGAACTGCAGCAGTTCATCTATATCTCCAGTCACGACCTGCAGGAACCATTACGTAAGATCCAGATCTTTTCCAGCATGCTGTATGAAAACCTGGAGCTGGATTATAAACGCTCTTCCCTGTATGCAGAAAAGATAGCTGCTTCTGCGAACCGCGTATCGCTGCTGATCAAAAATATCCTGGAGTTCACCCAGCTCGATCATTCCAGTGAAAAAATAGCGGCCATCGATCTCAATGTCATTATGGAAAACGTGCGCACCGATTTCGAGCTGCTGCTTTCCGAAAAATCAGGCTCCGTAACCTGGGATCCCTTACCGGTTATGGAAGGCATTCCTTTTCAGATCAATCAGCTGTTCTACAACCTGGTGAGTAATGCGCTCAAATTTTCCAATCCGGATGTTTCTCCTGTGATCCATATCACGAGTTCGGAAGCCACAACTTCTGACATGCAAAAACTTGGTCATATACTGCCGGGTGTCATTTACTTTAAGATCGATGTAAAGGATAACGGTATTGGCTTTAATCAGGACTTTGCCGATAAGATCTTTGAGATCTTCCAGCGTCTCAACAATTCTGTTGACTACAAGGGCACCGGTATTGGTCTCGCCATCTGCCGGAAGATCGTTGCTGCGCATGATGGCGCCATTTATGCCACTTCTAAAGAAGCTATCGGCTCCACATTCACGTTGATTCTTCCACAGAGAAAATCCGTCATTAAAAACGAGGCGCAGACTTTGCCGGAATAAGTACGTCTGTTATTTTTGTTAAAATAGTTTTCTTGAACGGCATCTTTACCATACCGGTTCGTTTTGACAACAGAGGGCGTCAGGAAACAATCTATCCGGTTTTGATCAGTGACCAAAACACCTTGCTCCTGGTTGATGGCGGTTATCCAG
>DATAHC010000131.1:0-4118 GCA_036263415.1 Flavisolibacter sp. | reverse complement strand
CTCCGGACAATAAGCCTTGCCATCAACAAAATTGAGTTTATGTCCGGATTCACTTACCCACCCTACCTGGCGGGCAGGATTACCCTGAACGAGGGCATACGGCAAAACATCCTTGGTGACGGTAGATCCCGCTCCGATCATGGAATAAGTGCCAATTGTTGTTCCGCATAATATTGTAGCATTGGCACCTATTGAAGCCCCTTTCTCCACTAAGGTTTTACGGTATTGATCCTTACGTGAAATGGCACTCCGGGGAATTTTTATGTTCGTAAATACTACAGATGGCCCTATAAACACATCATCTTCACAATGAACTCCTTCATAGAGCGATACATTATTCTGAACATGAACATTCTTGCCCAGCCAAACCCTGGATGCTATAAATACGTTCTGCCCAATAACACATCCGATGCCTATATGTGCATAAGGCATGATATGGCAGAAATGCCAGATCTTCACCCCATACCCTATCTCACAAGGCGTATCGATGATACTGGATTCGTGAACAAAATAATCTTCAGCCATTTATGAAATTCCAAAGTGATGATGCTCTCTATACCAGTCAAAGGCAGTTTTTATTCCCTGCTTAACGGAAAACTCCGGATCATAGCCAAGAAGCTCACGGGCTTTGGTAATATCTGCAAGACTATGCCTGACATCTCCGGCTCTTTCTGGGCCCAAACGGGGCGACAAATCACTTCCGGCTACTTCCTTCATATATTCAAAAACCTCTAACAGCGTGGTTTGCTGTCCAAATGCAATATTATAGACCTGATTAACGGCTTCCGGATTAGTAGTAAACAAGGCCTTGACATTAGCCTGTACGGCATTTTTGACAAAGGTAAAATCACGGCTATGCGATCCATCGCCATTTATTACAGGGGGCTCATTATTCAATATAGCACGCATAAAAAGTGGTATTACAGCTGCATAAGGGCCATCAGGAGTTTGACGTGGGCCGAACACATTAAAATACCGTAAACCAATGAATTCCATTTGATAGACACTGGCAAATACCTGGGCGTAAAGTTCATTAACATATTTGGTAACAGCATAAGGAGATAAAGGGCGTCCGATATGCACTTCCCTTTTGGGAAGTCCTGGATGATCACCATAGGTAGAAGAGCTGGCCGCGTAAACAACTCTTCTTATGCTGTTTTCCTTTGCTGCTGTATATACATTCAAAGCACCTGATATATTTACATCATTGGTCGTTCTGGGGTCCTTGATAGACCGGGGTACCGAACCAAGAGCGGCCTGGTGGGAAATCAAATCCATACCTTCGCTTGCCTGCAGGCAGGTTTCATAATCCCTGATATCACCATTGAGGAATGTTATTTTTTCATGATTCAATAAATGAGTGATATTTTTAATTGAACCGGTAGCAAGGTTATCCAGCAGTCTTACAGCTGAAATATCAGGATGTTTTATTAATTCATCCGCCAGATGCGACCCAATGAATCCGGCTCCGCCTGTTATTAAAATTTTCATACCTACTTCTTTTTACCCCATTTTCTAAGATCCAGCCACCAAAACATACGTTGCAGCCTTGATGCTGGCGGAGTGTCTTCTTCAAAATAACCTGATCCGTAACCATACCCATAGGAATACCGGCCATACCCATAATAACCAAAGCCGGAACGAATTTTTACATCATTGAGAACCAGAGATATTTTAGGTAGTTTGTTTTCCTGAAAGAATTCATCGATCATTCCGATCTGCTTTTTGTAAGTGTGCCCCTGCCTTACTATATATAATGTACAGTCGGCAAACTTACTCAGTGTCATCGCATCACTCACCATCCCAACCGGCGCTGTATCCATCACCACCACATCAAAATTATTGCGCAGGTATACGAAAAGATCATTCAGCCGGCTGTCCAGTAACAATTCCGCAGGATTAGGAGGAACAGGGCCACAGGAAAGTACATACAGACCTTCATGGCCGGATACACTAATAGGCAGATCTTCAAGCTTTATTTTTCCGAGAAGATAATTCGTCAATCCGGGTTTTTTACCCATATGCAATTGTGAAAGGATCTTGGGTTTACGGATATCAAATTCCAGTATAATGGTCTTTTTCCCTGCTAATGCCAATACCGAACCTACATTGGTACTTACAAAAGATTTCCCCTCTCCGCTGAATGATGAGGTAACCAGAATTACCGGCTTATTAATATTGGTTAAAATATATTGCAGATTCGAACGAAGAATTCTGAATTGCTCGGCAATGACACTACGATTATTCTGAGTAACAATAAGCGTTTCCTTATTGAAGGAATGTCCTACTTCTCCCAGAATAGTTGCCGTAGTTATTCTTTCAATATCATTCCGTGTGGTAATTTTATCATTCAGAAGTTCCGCTATAAATATGAAGAGCGCTGGCAATAGCAATCCAATTAAAATAGCAAGTACCTGTGCACTTTTTCGGTTAGGCTTTATGGGCACCGTATTCGGTTGGGCATCCTGCAGTTCCTTAATATTCGAAATAGTGGCAGCTAATGCAATTGCTGACTCCTCTCTTTTTTCCAGCAGTGAGTTATAAACAAAAAGCTTACTGGATAAAGAGCGCTGAATTTCACTTAATATTAATTGTTTTTCTGGCAACGCCTTTACCTGTGATTGCGCCTGGCTATTTATTGATTTTACACTGGATATGGAAGATTGATAAGAAGATTTAAGTGTTCTGATATTTTCCAGTATTTTCTGTCGTAATAACTCGATTTCCTGTTCCTTCTGCTGCACAGCCACATTTCCCTCCGGGGCGTTTTCAAGCAATTTCTTTCTGGCTAACTGGGCTACATTATATCCTGAGATCATTTGGTTTAGGGTAGGATCTTCTATCCCCAGTGACGAAGGAACCGGATCCCTTGCATTTTGCCGGTTCATTAAATAATTACTGATAAACTCTGCATTCACCAGACCCTGACCTTCCGATTGCAGTTGATTGGTGGCATCCTCAATCCGCTTGATGTTCGTGGTTAATTGTGCGTCTAGATCATAAATATTGTTGGCACGCATATAGTTTACTCGCCGGTCATTGATGCTGTCAACTTCATGCTGTACTACCCGCAAACGATCATCAATAAAACTCAGGGTCTTTCGGGTAGCGTCATTCTTATCTTCAACAGTTGCCAGCTTATATTCGTCCATCAGCTGATTGATGATATCGGCAGCCAGCTGGGCATTGGTAGCGCTTAACTGAAGGATTACAATCCCTGTGTTTTGCTTAGGAGCAACAGCCAGAGAACCCAGTATTGAAGCGGCCACAGCGTAGGTGGGTTCCCACGTTACACGATAGTCTTTACCTATGGCATAAGCCGGATTGCGTACAAGCCGGAATACTCCATATTTATCCTTAAATACCTGACCAAAAGTAAACTTGCTGGTCTGGCCTTCAAAGCTGAAGGTAGTTTCATTTTCAAAATGAACCGGAAGCGAAAAGGAAGAAGATGAATCGTAAATCTCAAACACTTCCAGGCGGAATGGGCTGGAATTATAAATATTCAGTTCTTTGATATTCCCTTTTGCATAGTAGCTGATGTTCAGGTTAAGCGCTTTCACAACTCGTTCCATTAGTGGGCGGGATTGTAAATATTCTATTTCATTCTGAATATTTTTCTTCCCATCGGAAATGAATAATTCTTCAAACTTATCCCCGCTACCGGCTCCGGAGCTTTGATCATCCTTGATAATCATAGTTCCTACTGACTGGTAAACTAAAGTTGCGTAGCGTAAATACAGATAGGCAACCAGAAGCGATAAGGCTACGGAAATTATAAAAAGCGGGATAAACCGAATGTATTTAAAGAAAAGGTCTTTAATACTGAGCTTGGATAGTTCATTCTTGGTTATCTGAAACTGTTCCTCCATGAAGGTGGCTTTATATGCTTTATTTTACTTGATAAAGTTTAAGATCAATGCAATCGTTGTAATAATACTGGTTGCCAGACCAATTTGCTGTGCTACGTTCTGCTGGTCCCGCTGTTTAGCTCTTTGTCCTGTCTGGTCTACGATCACAACATCATTCTGACGTAGTAAATAATAAGGAGAACTGAAAAGATCTTTTGAGGTCAAATCAATAGTGGAAACAGAACGGGAACCATTATTCTCCCGGTA
>DATAHC010000130.1:0-9508 GCA_036263415.1 Flavisolibacter sp. | reverse complement strand
CGATGACGATGAGGACCGTTATCTTTTAAATTATTCATTTACTGAAATAGGATTGGATGAAAACGTCAAGTTCTTTGGCGATTCGCTCCAGTTTATCAAATATGTGGAATTGATCAGCAGCCTGAATGTAAAACCATCCCTGATCATAATGGATTATAAGATCCCGTATATGAATGGAAAGGCGCTGGTAGAATATCTTAAATCAAAATCAGGTTTCAAAGAGGTTCCGGTCGTTATCCTTACGCATGCGCTGGCAGATGATATTAAAGAAAAGCTGCTGGATATGGGTGTAGCTGCCTGCTATGTAAAAGGTGTCAATTATGAACAGCTTACCGATGAACTCCGCGAGATCGTGAAGTATGCCGTGATCGAACCCCGATAAATTCTTCTCCATATCTTACTATTTTCCAGGTTTGCATTCCTTGCAGGAATGCTCCGGAATACGATAAACATATTATATTCACCGCTCAATAATTCTAAGAAAAACAATGTCAGCTGCTTTAAGAGCCTGTCTTGCTGCTATCCTGCTGGTACACTCGCTTCAGATGAAGGCACAGGACAATCGTACGCAATATCCGGGTGGGTTAACCAATTCATATTTTACCGTTAATGTAGGGTACATCAATTATCCGTTTACCAACGCCAACCTGGAGCCGGGCTATACCGCTCAAAGCATTACCATACCACATGTTGCCGTAAGAATCGTTCTGTTCGGCCATCAGTTCAACAAATACCTGTCTGCGGAAGTTAGTTATATGCGGCCTGTAAAATATGCAGCCTACTATAATATCAACGGAGATAAGGAAACCCGGCATGCCTGGATGCATAGCGGCACCTTAACATTACGGTCTAAACTTCCGCTTGGCTCCCGCTTTGGCCTGTATGGGGAGGCTGGAATTGCCGTCTCTACAAGGAGTGGCTTTGAAATCAATAATCAACCGGTCATGAAAGATGTGAACACGGCAGCCTTTGCCGGTGGGGCCGGACTGGAATATAAGCTTAGTTCCAAATGGGATTTCATAGCCGGTGCCACCATTGTTACCGGAAACAGCAAAGAGAAACAACCCCGTACAACATTTATTTCAGGGGGTTTCCGGTTGAACATGCGTTCCCGCACTCCGGCGCAGCTGGAAGCGGCTAAATCGGATTATATATTTCCCAGGAATCTGATCCAGGTAGGCTATGCTACGAATGGCCCCGGATACGCCGTGAATAATTTTGTGTCAAAAACAATCCCGATCTTCTGGGGAGGCGGCGTAGAGGTGAGAAGAGGAGCGGCACTCCGCTACCAGCGCAATGTTTATCATACACGCAAAGTATTTGCGTTTGATATCGGGGCCAGTGCTTCGTACTGGCAAACAAGGATCAACAGGGATGAATTCTTTACCTTGTCTGTTTTTCCCTCCTTCCGTTTTAATGTGCTGCGAACCAGGCCCCTGGATCTTTACCTGAATTATTCCGTTGCGGGACCTTCCTATATCTCAAAAGATAAGCTGGATGGATTGGATACGGGTAATGGTTTCACGTTTCAGGATTTTATGGGAATGGGCGTATTTGCCGGTAAGAATAGGCATTTCAATGCAGAAATAAACATCAACCATTATTCCAATGGCAATATATTTCCGGAAAATGCAGGCGTGAAAATACCCATGACATTCAGCCTGGGCTACGCCTTCTGATGAGCGAATCAGGAAACTTACTGAACGATACAATGACAACCGTAGTAATACGGTTGTCTTGCTTTCAGTAGCTCTGTAATTTGGCTCTTTTAACGAACCCAGCCATGTGGAGCCAGTTCCTACTTATTATTCTGTTTCTATTATTTGCCGTTATCTGCAGTATCAATATCTACAGAATACATAAAATATCCTCAAGGAAGAAGTACCAGGGATTATTTGAAACCATTCAAACCTATGATCACTCGGACATCTCCAGAATATCACGCTGCTTCAGTTACATTCTGAAAGCCCTGTTCTTCTTTTTGTTACTGGCTGTGATGATCCTGGTTATACAATACAGCCTGTCCTGAAGGCAGCAATCAGAAAAAAACTGTTAAAGGAAGCATTTACCCGTATTAATACGGTTGTATGGCTTACGTGAGCTAACTAGCTTCGCATTCGTAAATGTATGTATATGTTAGGCCAGGTGATTGTTATATCGTTTTTTGCTGTATTTGCTGGGGTTAGCTTCATCAATTTTTACCGGATCAACCGGGTATCATCCAGAAACCGATTTCAGGGACTCGTGGATCTTTCCCATACCTACGATAATTCAGATATCAAGAAGATCGGACAGTATTTCAACTACATATTATATTCCTTGCTGGTCTTCATTGCCTTACTCATTGGGACCCTGATTGTTTCAGCCCAGCTTTCCTGATCAGGAAAAAGGTTCTACCGGGGTCTCATCCGTTTCAATGGACATTTTACACTCTTCAATAAATAATTTGCATGGATCGTAGTTTTACGCTTGACTGGCATCAATAATGGCCGTAGCTTCGTCTCGGTTTTTCATAGGATATTGGATTTTAAAACGAGGCAGGATTTCTATCCAGCCTTTTTTTTGCCCTTTCTTCTCCTGAATCGTAGTTTTCCCATCCCCTTTTTCGTTCATCTACGCACCTCTAAGTAAATACCATAGCCAGAAATTAGGGCATTACTGCGATTGTTTGGTAGAGTGCCAGGCCGTAGTTTTGTGTCAGAAGTTGATTGATACAACATCAATCCTATCCAAAGTCCAGAAAAACCGTCCAGTAAGTTTTTGTAAAATCCGAGTCCAGAAAAACCAAACAAATCCAATATCGGTCAACTTCTTTTTTTCTTTTTTTCCAATCCTTTCGAAAACCAACCGTCCAGTCCAGAAAAACCAAATCCATCCGATCCTTTTAAAAACCAACCCGTTGATCCGTTCCTAAAAAAACCATCCACTACCTATTGAAGAAACAGGCTGTCCAGTCTTTTGATAAAACCTAAACAACCGTTTCCAGACTGCCTGAACATATTTTTGAAGCCCCCTCCCCAAAAGAGGGGGCTTTGCTTTTCAGGGCTCAGCATCATTGACTTTATTTACAAAGAGTTATACATATGGCATAGTATTCTCTTACAACCAGGAAAATTCTTACCATGAAACACATGAAAAGCGCCCTGCTGATGCTTACTTTTTGCACTGCGGTCTTTGTAGCCTGTAAAAAGGACAATGATTCTACTACCAACCTTAAGGTTCGTATGACTGATTCCCCTGCTGATTGGGATGAAGTGAACATTGATCTGAAACAGGTGAATGTGAAATTTTCAGATGATAGCAGCAGCAATGACGGCTGGGTGTCGCTTGACACAAAACCCGGAATGTACAACCTGCTGGATTTTCAGAACGGCGTCGATACGCTTATTGCCCAGGGTCAGGTTTCTACTGATGTGGTAAAGGAGATCCGATTGGTTCTTGGCTCGGGTAATACCATTAAGGTTAATGGACAAACGTATCCACTAACCGTCCCCAGTGGTGAAACATCGGGATTGAAGATTAAAGTTGATAGAAAGCTGGCCGCTAATCTGGATAGCTTACTGATCGATTTTGACGCGTTATTATCCGTAAAGGAGGAAAACGGTGCGTATAAGTTAAGGCCCGTGATCCGGTTGAAATAAAACATCCTGTAACAGTAAAAGGAGGCGATCTGGAAGGTCGCCTCCTTTTTTTATGATCTGCCGCAATAAGGCCGATCGTAAGTAACGAAACTTCTTACCTTCATACAACGCACTTATGAAAGAAGGAACCACCAGCAGAGGGAGTGAAAGCAACATTGAATTCAGGTTGTTTGAGGCAACGCCCGGAATCAGTGCACTCATTGAGCCGGGTGGGCTACACGCCATAGTTGCGGCGACCGATAACTTCCTTCAAATTGCAGGTTTAAAGAAAGAGGACGTGATCGGTAAGGGATTTTTCGAATGCCTGCCCAGAAATCCGCAGGATCAGCACTTTTCCGGTGAGTCCAATCTGCGCGCCTCGTTTCAGTTTGTGCGGAATTACAGGCAGGTACATACCATTGCCCTGCAGCGCTACGATGTTCCAAACAATCCTGACGCCTTTTCTGAACGCTATTGGTCAATTACGAATAAACCTTTTTTCAATGAAAAGGGTGAAGTGGAATGGATCCTTTTTCATTCGGAAGATATAACAGACCGCGTCAAGACCGATACCCCTGTGCATGCGATGGGAGCCGGAGACTTCGAAACATCGTATGATCTTTTTATGAAAGCGCCCCTGGCTGTTTGTATTGTAAGGGGACCAAACTATGTGGTGGAACTGGCTAACGATAACATGCTCCAGTTTCTGGGCCGCACACCCGAGATGCTGGGTAAGCCTATTATAACATCACTGCCCGAAGCGGAACTTCAGGGCCTGATCGGTATCCTGGACCGTGTACGGGAAACCAGCGAAACCCGTTACCTCTCCACGTTCCCGGCCGTAATCCTGATCAATGGCAAGCGGGAGCTTCGCTATTTTGATCTTATATTCAAACCACTTTCCGACAACTCCGGAGACGAACAAGGCTTACGCATCGTTTGCGTAGCCCATAATGTAACGGAACAGGTACTGGCCAGAGATAAGATAAAAGAAAGCGAAGAAGAGCTGCAGCTGGCCCTGCAGGTTGCTGAGCTGGGAACTTTCAAAATTGATCTTCAGCAGAATACTGCTTTCTATGCAGATCGGGTAAAGGAATGGTTTGGTTTTTCCGGCCAGGGTATTCATGTGGAGGATATTTTGAATGCCATCGATCCGGAAGACAGAGAGCGGGTCCGTTTAGCGATCCGCCTTACCAGACAATCAGAAGAATTCAGTCGTCATGATATTGTTTACCGCATCACCCGGAAGGGAACCACGTGTCATTACCGTTCGTTTGGCAAGACCCTGTTCAATTCAGAGGGCACGGCCTATCTTATTATTGGTACCATCCAGGATATAACGCCGCAGGCGCAGTATCAGGAAAAAATTCTGCAAAGTGAAGAGGAGCTGCAAAGAAGGGTTCATGAAAGGACCGCCGAACTCGAGACCCTGAATATGGAACTCAAACGTTCCAATGCCAACCTTGAAGAATTTGCCTACGCTGCCTCACATGATATGAAAGAGCCGATCCGCAAGATCCTGTACTTTTCAGATCGCCTGAAGCAGGAATTGGGTGACCAGCTGAATACGGCACAGCGCCGGCATTTTGATCGCATGGAAGGTGCCGCACGACGGATGGGTACTCTTATCGATGATCTGCTGATGTATTCCCACATCAGCCGTGGAGCCAATCTCGAAGAGCAGATAGACCTGAATAAGAAAATCCGGATGGTGCTGGAAGATCTGGAACTGGAAATTCAGGAAAAGCAGGCACACCTGCATATCGGTACCCTGCCGGTGGTAAAAGGCCACAGAAGGCAGCTGCAGCAACTTTTCCAGAACCTGATCGGCAATGCACTGAAATATGGAAAACCTGGTGAACCCGTACATATTTCTATTGAGGCGAAACAGGTATGGGGCCATTTACTTCCTGACTTTCAGGGAAGGCAGGAGCAAAAGAAATATCATTTGATCGATGTCAGCGACAAGGGCATCGGCTTCGAACAGGAAGAAGCCGATCGCATCTTCAATGTATTTACACGCCTGCATGGAAATTCCGAATTCAAGGGAACCGGTGTGGGCTTGTCTATTGCGCGCAAGGTAACAGAAAACCATGGCGGTACCATCTGGGCGGAAGGCTTGCCGGATAAGGGTGCTACCTTCCATGTAGTCCTTCCTGCTGAATAAGCCTTTCGAGGGATTTTTGAGGGAATTATTATGAAGAGAATTCAGGAAAATAGAGCGGTTTCAGGCCCTGTTCTGGGATTATTATTCATCCTCCTGTTCATCGTGTCCCATAGGGCAAAGGCACAGTCATCGCCCATATATGATACCATGCAAAAGCCCCTGCTCGTTTTGCGACAGTTCCGGTTCACGGAAGGTCCGGCAGTTGATAAAGCGGGTAATATCTATTTCACAGACCAGCCGGATAACGCCATCTGGAAATGGGATACGGGCGGTAAGCTTTCGCTTTTCCTGACGGCAGCCGGCCGTTCAAATGGGATGTTTTTCAATAAGAAGGGAGAATTGATCACCTGTGCCGATGAACACAATCAGTTGTGGGCTATCACACCGTCCGGAAAGGCTCACGTGCTGCTCGACGATTTTGAAGGACACCGATTTAATGGACCGAATGATATCTGGATCGATAAGAACGACGGAATGTATTTTACCGATCCTTACTACCAGCGTCCTTACTGGCAGCGAAAAAAGCCGGATACACTGATCAGAGGCCAAAGACTCTATTACCTGGCCAAAGGACGTAAGAAAGCACAATTGGTTGATTCCATGCTGGTAAAGCCAAATGGTATTGTCGGAAACAATAGGGTGTTATACGTATCGGATATGGGTCAGCAAACGATTTTCAGCTATGCATGGGGTCCTGGAGGAAAACTGAAGAACAAAAAAGCCTTTGTAAAGGATCTTGCCGACGGCATGACAATGGATGAAAGGGGAAACCTCTATCTGGCGGGAAATGGCATCACGATCTATGCGCCTTCAGGTGAAAAGATCGGACATATCGATATTCCTGAAAAATGGACTGCCAATCTTTGTTTCGGGGGGAAGAACAGGAACCTGCTTTTCATTACGGCATCAGAAGGCATTTATGTACTGCCAATGAAGGTTCACGGCCTTCGATAAAGCCGTGCAGTGGTTGGCGAAAGTCTTATTGATTCTGTTTCTGTGTTATTCGATCCGTGTATCGGCAATGGCATCGGACAGCTCTTTTTCAATGGCATACAACCAGGTCAGTGAGCCGGGTACCAGTTTCCATTCCTTTCCTTCTTTTTGCCTGAGGCTGAAAGAAATGACCTTGTTATTATCGTCTTTCGAGGTGATAAAGAATTTTACCCCATTCACATTCTGCATTTTGGTAAACTCGAAACGTCTGGTTTCCTTTCCAACAGGAATATCTTTTGTAAAGCGATCCATATAAAGGGAATTTGTATAAAATATCAACGTATAAAAAACCCCGGATCAACCGGGGTTTCATAAAGGCTATTAATATCTGTTCTTATTATAACTGTTACTGTTATTATATCCGCCGCTGAACGGGTTGCGGGAGGGACGATCTTCTTTGGGCTTGGCTTCCATTACTTTGATCGTCCGGCCGTCTACGGTCGTATCGTTAAGGCCATCGATCGCTTTCTGCGAAGCGGTGTCATCAGACATTTCTACAAAACCGAAGCCTCTTGATTTCCCGGATTCCCTGTCATTGATGATCTTGGCTGAAGTAACTTCTCCATAAGGAGCAAAGAATTCTCTTAAGTCAGCGTCCTGTACATTGAAGCTTAAATTTGAAACGTAAATGTTCATAATTGATAAATAAATAATTAAAAATGATCTGAGGAAGGCGGAAGTAACTGACTAACTAAGTTGCAGATTGCTAAGCAGGATAATTAATAAAATACTAAGGCGAGGCTCAAATTAACGTGTTGAAGATACCCATAAGCAAGGAGATTGTACGAATTCTTTTTGGAGGCCCGCCGTATTCTGAAATATATTCTTACAAACCCTCAGTTTTTCCACAGCAGTCCACGATGCTGTTTTTACAGGTGACCATTTCGATATATGAACAACTAAACTTGTTCCTGCTTATAGCTGTTGGTAATTTCCCTCCTGAATACCGCTGTCTGAAACCCCGGAAAACTTCACTTTTGAACAAATCCCAGGAACGTATGATCCAGACACATTCACTGATACCAGGGAATAAGGACCACAAGGTAGGGGTTGTACTTACACATACCTTCCGGAAAAAAGAACACCATTGGTTCATCGACCTTCCCGGATACCTGGAGCAGGGCTTCACGGAATCAGACCTGGAAATGGTGCAGGGCGCTCAGCGACTGCTCGACCTGATGGCAGGCCCCAGGAAGAAAATTACCCTCAACCTGGGTACGGAACCTTTTGAGGGTGCCGACAGACTCGAATTGATGGAACATTGTGAAGCACCCAGGGGTGGCGCCATATACCTCCTGGATACCTGTCGCGGTAAAGAACGGGGCGATCTGATCTGGATCTGTGATATTGCCCTGTTCGTGTTTGGCGACATGCCGCCGTATATCTATGTAAAGCAATGCCCTGATCAGTAATTAAGGAGCAGAAGATCATCCGCCCTGGTTTAAACAGAAAGAATTTATGGAATTAACCACAACCGTATTATATGTAGAGGGTGGCCTTTTTGCCTACCAGATCTTATTACAGAAAGGTGCCCTGGTTTTCAAACCGGCAGTTGATACACTGCCTGTTATTACACTTCACCGGAAAAAGGGGCAATGGAAGATCAAGTCCCCTGTCGATCCTATGCTCCGTGAGCAGGTCCTGGAAGAAGCAGAATACCTCGTCAGCTAAAACAAGGAGACATAACGGCTCTAAAGAACCGGACAACAGCTGTATCAGAACCGCACACAGAGCGAACCGGCTGACAACCTAACCGGCTGATACTGAGAAGCCCACGGAGTGGCATTAGGTATGTAGCAGGAAAAGCCCGGGTCTCTCTAAGGAGTCGCCTTTGGGTTAAATGAAACTACCATGCTTAAGAATTACCTGCTGACTGCGTATAGAAACATCCGGAGAGGAAAGGTCTTTTCTCTGATCAACATACTCGGACTTAGCGTTGGTTTAACCTGTTGTATGCTCATCATACTGTATGGCAAGGATGAGGTAAGTTATGATCGTTTTCATACCGCCGGCAATCACATATACAGAGTGACTTCTGATATGGTACACGAAGACGGTTCTATATTCCGATCCGGGAGTACCGGTATGTTACCCGGACCTCAGTTTGCAGCCGCCATTCCGGAGATTACAGATTATGTAAGGGTTCAGAATGCCTATTATACCGTAAAAAAAGGTACCCAGGTGTTTGATCAGGAGGCTCTTTTTGCAGATGCTAATTTCTTTTCTGTTTTTACCTTCCCTCTGTTGGCCGGTAATCCCGAGACAGCTTTAACGGATATCCATTCCATTGTGCTTTCGGAAGAAGTGGCCGAAAAATATTTCGGCAAGAAAAATGCGGTTGGAGAGATCCTGGAATTAAATACCGGTGAAAAGTTTGAACCTTTTATGGTCTCTGCTGTCCTGCGCCGTTCCCCGCAAAATTCCTCCCTGAAAATAAAGATGCTGTTGCCTATGAAGTTTCAGCAATCTCAGAACGATGACAAGCAATGGTTCAATTTTTTTCTGAATACGTTCGTTGTGCTCCGGCCGGGTGCGGATCCTGCCGCGGTTACGTCCAGGATCAGTCAGGTGTTCCGGAAAGAATCGGCAGAGCAGCTGAAGGAGATGGTCAGTAAATATGCATTCAGGGATAAGGTAACCTTCGGTCTTCAACCGCTTTTCAGCATGCACCTTAGTACCGATTATCCGTCAGATAACGGCTTAACGGATGCCAGCAATCCGATATATG
>DATAHC010000129.1:0-5436 GCA_036263415.1 Flavisolibacter sp. | reverse complement strand
ATACACCAGCAGGGATTTGGCTGGCACAACAAGTTTGGCTCGGGCAAGGGACCTGATACCATCACCAGCGGACTGGAGGTGACCTGGACTACAACGCCAACCCTATGGAGCAACAACTACTTTGAAAACCTTTTCAACTTTGAATGGGAGTTGACCAAAAGCCCGGGCGGTGCTCATCAATGGGTAGCCAAAAATGCCGATGCTATTATTCCGCATGCCTTTGATAGCGGAAAAAAATTAAAGCCAACCATGCTAACGACTGATATCGCATTGCGCATTGACCCGGCTTATGAAAAAATCTCCCGCCGGTTCTTAGAGAACCCCGACGCGTTTGCCGATGCCTTTGCCCGTGCCTGGTTTAAGCTTACGCATAGAGATATGGGACCGAAGTCCCGTTATTTGGGTCCGGATGTGCCGCAGGAAGACCTCATCTGGCAAGACCCCATCCCGGCTGTGGACCACAAGCTGGTAGATGAAGATGATGTAGATGATCTGAAAGAGGACATCCTGAAATCAGGGTTGAGTATTTCTGAACTCGTATCAACCGCATGGGCTTCTGCCTCTACGTTTCGCGGTTCGGATAAACGCGGCGGTGCGAATGGCGCAAGAATCCGATTAGCGCCTATGAAAGACTGGCGGGTGAATAATCCTGTGCAGTTGGCGAAAGTGTTGGAAGTGTTGGAAGGCATTCAAAAAGATTTCAACGGCAAAAAGAAAAAAATCTCCATCGCTGATTTGATTGTGTTAGGCGGTTGTGCTGCCATTGAAAAAGCCGCAAAAGAAGCGGGATACAAAATAAAAGTTCCCTTTACCCCCGGCCGCATGGACGCTTTGCAGGAACAGACTGATGTGGAATCAATCCGCTACCTGGAGCCCCGTGCTGATGGCTTCCGCAATTACCGCGGTATTAAAAGCACCGTGCCTACCGAGCATCTGTTGGTTGACAAGGCACAGCTACTGACCCTTTCCGCGCCGGAAATGACCGTGCTGGTGGGCGGGCTGCGTGTGCTGAACACCAATTTTGACGGTTCGTCGTACGGCGTGTTCACCAAAACCCCGGAGAAGCTGACCAACGATTTTTTTGTGAACCTTCTGGATATGGGCACTGCCTGGAAATCCGCTTCCGAAGACCGCGAATATTTCCAGGGTTACGACCGGGCTACCGACAAGCCAACCTGGACGGCCACCCGTGCCGACCTGGTGTTTGGTTCGCACGCAGAGCTGAGGGCTATTGCCGAAGTGTATGCCTGTGACGATGCCAGGGAACAATTTATAAAAGACTTTGTAGCTGCGTGGACGAAGGTGATGAACCTCGACCGGTTTGATTTGAAGGCGTAGGCATTTGGTAAATGATGATAGAGAAAAGAGGCAGCGGCGGTCGCTGCCTCTTTTGTTCGTGTGGGCCAGAGGCACTTTCATTAGACAAACGAAATCAACACTAAAACCAATACTCAGGAAGTTCCTACTCACAGGTCACACGGATCTTTGGCGAAAAGGTACATAGCCGATAATTTCAAGGTGGACTTCCCTTCCCGGCTGCCCGATACTTTCCACCGGGATTGATGAGAACAAATTAATAGCGGATTCCCAGCAGTTTCGCAATAGCACCTAATACTTTAATGGCTACATCAGGTGGGCTTTTCGCTATTATCTCAGCCCGGTAATTATTCATCAGTACGCTCATATAGAGCTTGGTCTTCAAGTTCATGCTGAGCTCTTTTGTCCCGTGTTCTGTGAGCTTATCCAGGATCTTACAAACGTCTTCAAAATAATTTTCCATTCGTAAGGCTGGTTGATGCGTATTATAAACTGTTACGATACTTCCTGTCGGATTGCGAAAAGCGTGCGTAACACCCATGGGTACGGAAAGCCTGTCTCCCTTTTTAGCGGGTAGCCATTTGTCCTTAACAAAAAATTCCATCGCACCTTCCAGGACTTCATAGGTTTCAAGGGCGTGAGGGTGGGTGTGCACCAACGGATCCTTCATATTGCAGTAGGGCAGCAGTTCCCAATGCAGATTCAGTGATTTTCCGCCGGTATCTGTTGCAGCATCCAGCACCGTAAATTTCATGCCCACAGGCGTCATGTCCAGAAGTTGACCTTTGGTAGCCATAATCATTCATTTAACTAGGTTTATAAATCCGCTCTTGCTTTCACGTAAGACACGCTCTTGAATTTACCCATTTATGTACAACAAAAAAATAGCCTCTTATTCTTGCGACCCAAGAGTGATTCTTTCATATCCATAGTATGGAGCAGGTTTACAGAATACGAATGCAAAATGGACTTGGAGAAACGACATCTCGATTGCTGAAATGGTTGATTTTTCTGCAAGACCTCTTTTATAGGTAGCATTGCACCTTAAATTAAGCCGGAGGAAATACACATTAAAGAGAAGGAGCACCCAATGCCAAGGCAACTCAAAGACATCAGCGACCAGATAGTGGAACACTATAAAAATTTTATATTGGAAACAGTGAATGATCACTCCCTGCGCATGTCCGTAATGAATGGGGAGTACCGTTGGCACTATCATCCGCAAACGGATGAACTTTTTATCATAGTGGAAGGCGCGCTCACCATCGAAATCAAAGACGGTCCAACCCACTACCTACAGCCCGGTGAATTTCTCAAGATACCCGCTGGAGTCATCCATAAGACCAGTACTACAACACGGACCGTGAATTTGTGTTTTGAAAAAACAGAAAGTGATACCGTCTTTGTGGAGTAGCCGGAGGAAACCCTCTTCATAATTACCTTTCCACCTACCTAAAAAGAAAAAAGCTATAAATCAGAGACCTATAGCTTTTTAACAGATTTTGATAAGATTTTCAGCGGAGAGTGAGGGATTCGAACCCTCGATACCCTTTAGAGGTATACACACTTTCCAGGCGTGCTCCTTCAACCACTCGGACAACTCTCCTTGAATTGAGGGCTGCAAATGTACGGTTTGTCTTTATAGCTTGAACAGCTGACGGGCATTTTCTGTAGTTATTTCTGCAATTTCCCCTACTTCCCTGTTAAACAAACCGGCCAGCTTTTCAGCAATCAGCACTGTATAGGCAGGCTCATTTCTCTTGCCTCTGAAAGGAACCGGAGCCAAATACGGCGCGTCCGTCTCCAGAACAACTTTCTCCAACCCTACCTGAGCTATTACAGTATCCAACCCGGCATTCTTAAATGTCAATACCCCTCCTATTCCCAGATACAAGCCCGCCTGCATAACCTTTCCTGCCTGCTCTGCCGTTCCGGAAAAGCAATGGAAAACTCCGGTAAGCCCCTTATACTGCTGAACCACCCCGATGCATTCCTCCGTAGCGTTACGGGAATGGATCGAAACCGGCAAACCCATTTCAAGCGCCCATCCGAGCTGCCTGTGAAAGGCGTTATATTGCTGATCAGTATAGGTTTTATCCCAATAAAAATCCAATCCGATCTCGCCAATCGCAATAAACCTCCTTTGGTCCAGGTATTGCCGCACTACTTTCAGCTCTGTTTCCCAATCTTCCTTTACAGAGCAGGGATGAAGCCCCATCATAGCTTTACAGGCTTTAAACTGACCCTCCACCAAAAGCATTTTTTCATGGGTTGAACGGTCAATTGCCGGTAATAAAAGATCGCCAATACCCTTCCGACCTGCCCGCTCCATAATTTCACTGAGATCATCGTCAAATTCCGGAAGATAAATATGTGTGTGAGTATCAATTAAATACATTTGAAAGGAGTGCTTTTGTGGCAAAACTGGTTAAAATAATTTTAAGATCACTTTAAACTTACAGCAATTAAGGCTTTCCTAAACCCGTTACTGAGTACGCTCCAAACTACCGTTTTATGAAGAAAATATCGTCTCCGACCCAACTGATCGCCCTTACCTTCCTGGCCTTGCTTCTTGCCGTTAGCTGTAAAAAAGAAAAAAGCGGTCAAACCAGTTTGACCCCTCAGGAAGAAGAAGCAGCTGTAACCGCATCCTCAGAATCCTCCATAGAGCAGGAACTGGTCTTCAATGATGTATTCGACAATGTTTTAGGTGTTAATTCCGAAGTAGGCTTAGGAGGCACCGGGGTGTTTGGAAGGAGTGTAAACGGGCGGGAATATGGCGTCGATTCAGCGCGGTGCTTTACCGTTACGGTCACCCGCCTGAGTGCTACCGAGCCCTTCCCGGTAAGCATACTGATTGACTTTGGCAGCGGTTGTACCGGTAAGGACGGCCATACCCGTTCCGGAAAAATACATACAGAATATTCCGGTCGCCTCACTGTTCCCGGCAAATCGGCTACCACCACCTTTGATGGCTATAAGATCGATAGCCTTTCCATTCAGGGTGTCCATAAACTGACCAATACCACATCCGGTGGTAAACGGCAGTTCACCATTGATATAACGGAGGCAAAGCTCACCCAGCCAAATGGCAACTATGCCCAATGGTCCGGACATAGAGAACTGACTCAAATAGAGGGAAATCTGACCCCGGACATTGCGCTGGATGATCAGTTTACCCTTACCGGCTATGCTAGCGGCAAGGTTAAAAAAGGGGATCATCTGTATGCCTGGAAATCTGAAATCACGGAACCTTTGCTCCGGAAATTTACCTGCCGGTGGATTTCCTCAGGCATACTGGAGGTTCGCAGAGAAACCTTACCGGCAGGCTCTCCCTGGGCAGGCCGCCTGAATTATGGAGCCGGGACCTGTGACAATAAAGCCACTTTGACCATTAATGGTGCTACCCGCGAAATTATCTTGCATTAATAAAAAAAAAGTTTTTACCTTTAAACCAGTTTTCATAGGGTACGGATTAAAAACGGGCCAGGGTTTCTACCCAGGCCCTAATTATTTACAGCACTCTTCATAACCCTATCTTTTTACTGATATATCCTTTCTTCTTTATATCATTTAAAACAGCCGGCAGCACCTGCTGCAAATGGGGGAATGCTTTTTCACTATCGTGAAAAACAATAACGGATCCGGGGCCATAATTATTTATCACATTATCCAGGCATTGCTGAGAGGAGATGCTCCGGTCAAAATCCGCACTCAAAACATCCCACATAATGATGCTTACCTGTTCTTTGCTCATAGAAGCTGCCAGTTTCCTTGCATATCTTCTTTTCATTCGGCCATAGGGCGGTCGGAACAGGGAACTGTCGATCCATTCGGCCGCTTTGGCGATGTCTGACAAATACCCGTTGCGGGAGGTTTTCCATCCATTCAAATGATGAAAGGTATGATTACCGATTGCATGCCCCTCTTTCCTTATTAATTCGAAGACATCCGGATATTTCTGAACATTGTTTCCAATACAAAAAAAGCTGGCTTTCGCCTCATATTGCTTCAGCTGATCTAACACCCATGGCGTGATTTCAGGATGGGGCCCATCATCGAAGGTGAGGTAAACCTCCTTTTCCTGGCTATCGAAACTCCATATATATTCCGGGAAAA
>DATAHC010000128.1:0-14157 GCA_036263415.1 Flavisolibacter sp. | reverse complement strand
CAGTATATAGAGGCTAGGCAGGGACCAAAAGAAATTATTGCGCAGGGTTATGATGCCGCATTGGTGCGCCGGATTCTCCGGCTCGTGAATATGAATGAGTATAAGCGCAACCAGTTCTGTCCGATCCTGCGCGTCAGCTCCAAGGCATTTGGTGTGGGCAGAAGGCTTCCGATAGTGGCCAAATACCTTTCTTAGATCAATGTTGAAGGTTCACAACTACCGCTACATTATTGAAGACCGGAACGGTGGTGTCCTTGGAAAGACTCAATCGGGTATCGCTGAGAGTGATCACCTTAAATTGGCCGCTCAAACCTAACAGTGCATTGCCGGATAAGTTCAGCGTGGTTTCGCTATTTGAAAAGCTCCAGTTGAAGGGCGTAGAGGGTGGATTCGACGGATCGCAACGGGTAGCGCCTTCGCTCACAATACCGGTACCCCCTGCACTGAAGGTGATGGTGTTATCCAGCGTGCAGTCCGGTATCGTTCCGATGGAAGCAAAATTGATATCTACATTACCGTCTTTATTGGCATCAATGCCACCGCTTTCAAATTTCCAGGTTCCTTTGGCCAGCAGATCAGACTTCGTTTGCACGGTTGTTCCGGAATCGTTTTTCTTGCAGGCGGTAAAGACAAGCCCTGAAAGGGCCACCAAAAGGAGTTTTTTCATGCTATATAATTGAACTAAAATTAGACCAATAAAAAGTTAAAGACCATAACGGATTCCTGTGAACCTTTATTTTGTTGTGCTACTTTCGGGTACGAAACCGTTATTTTAGCTTTCGCGGGCAGTGCGGCAGCATCTTTGCTATGGCACCGTTCGTACTATAAATACCCAAACCTTCACTATGGTCAAAACCGCTGAAGACATACGACAATTGAATGAAAGAATCAGCTACTCAGGCAGGTTCATTGAAACACTCAGGCAGGAAGTAGGTAAAGTAATCATTGGTCAGTCCTATATGTTCGACCGGCTGCTCATTGGACTGCTCAGTAGCGGACACGTGCTGCTGGAAGGGGTTCCGGGTCTGGCAAAGACGCTCACTATCAAATCCCTTTCGCAGGCCATACAGGCTAATTTCAGCCGTATACAGTTTACGCCGGACCTGTTGCCTGCGGACGTGATCGGAACCATGATCTACAACCAGCAGCGTAATGAATTCATCGTGCGTAAAGGACCCATCTTCGCCAATTTCATACTGGCCGATGAGATCAACAGGGCTCCTGCCAAAGTACAAAGTGCCTTGCTCGAAGCCATGCAGGAACGGCAGGTAACCATTGGCGATACAACCTATAAGCTGGATGAGCCGTTCCTGGTACTGGCCACCCAGAATCCGCTGGAGCAGGAGGGAACCTATCCGCTTCCGGAAGCCCAGGTGGATCGTTTCATCATGAAAGTCGTGGTGGGCTATCCCAGTCGCAGTGAGGAGCAGCTCATTATCCGGCAGAATGTGCTGGGTGTAGGGGCACCTCCTATAAAGCCGGTCGTATCCATGCAGGAGATCCTGGCGGCCCGTCAGATGGTGAAGGAAATCTATATGGATGAAAAAGTAGAGCAGTATATTCTGGATATTGTATTTGCCACCCGTTTCCCCGATCAGTATAATCTCGCCTCCCTGAAGCCGTTGATCTCTTATGGATCTTCACCAAGGGGCAGTATCAACCTGGCCATAGCCGCTAAAGCGCAGGCCTTTATCAGTAAGCGCGGCTATGTGATCCCGGAAGATGTAAGGGTGATCTGTAACGATGTGCTGCGCCATCGTATTGGGCTTACCTATGAGGCAGAAGCGGAAAATGTATCCATAGAAAACCTGATTGAGCAGATTATTCAAAAGATCAACCTCCCTTAATGCTGACCACTGCCGAAATATTGAAAAAAGTGCGTGAGCTCGAGATCAAGAGTAAGAAGCTGACCACCGACCTGTTTACCGGCGAATACCATAGCGCCTTCAAGGGCAGGGGCATGTCCTTCAAGGAGGTTCGGGAATATGCGGCTGGCGATGATATCCGGTTTATCGACTGGAATGTATCGGCCCGGTTCGGACATCCGTTCAGTAAGGTATTTGAGGAAGAGCGTGAGCTTACCGTTATGCTCCTGGTGGATGTCAGTGCCAGTTCCTTATTTGGCACAACTCATGCCACCAAGCGTGATATTGCTACGGAGATCTCGGCCATCATTTCTTTTTCCGCGGTGAACAATGCAGATAAGATCGGGGTGATCTTCTACAGCGATAAGATCGAAAAATATATACCGCCCAAAAAGGGCAAGCAGCACGCTTTATTTATCGTTCGCGAGCTGCTGTCCGTACAGTCGCAAAAGAAGAAGACTCAGCTCAGTACCGCCCTGCGCTATTTCAATAATACCACGCGGCAGAAAAGCATTGCCTTCATTCTGAGCGATTTTGTGGACGCCAATTACCAGGATGCCCTGAGGGTGGCAGGTAATAAACATGATATTATCGGTGTGAAGCTCTACGATAAAATGGACCGCGCGCTGCCGAAGCTGGGCATGCTGCGGATTGAAGACGCAGAAACCGGGCAGCAGAAATGGATCGATACGGATAGCCGCTACGTGCGGCAGGCCTATGAAAAGGAATTCTTCCGGGTAACCGATTATTCAAACGACGTATTCCGGAAAGCAGGTTGCGACCTGTTGCATGTGCGCACGGATGAAGACTATGTAAAAGTGTTACAACGATTTTTTATCAGCAGGAATAAATAATGAAGCGAATCATTTTACTTGGCTGTATCCTTTTCTTGCTGTTGGGTGTAAACGTCGCACAGATGCCGGTGGTATCGGCCAAAGCCGACAGAAGCCGCATCCTGATCGGTGAAACGGTGCTGCTCGAATTACAGGCCACTCAGCCGAAGTCAAAGCCCATACAATGGTTTCCGGTCGATACATTCGCTCATTTCGAGATCCTGAAAACGGCTAAGGCGGATACCGTTATTACGGACAATGCCATTCGTATTACACAGGTGCTAACCCTCACCAGCTGGGACAGCGGACGCTGGCAGATCCCTTCTTTCTCACTCGGAAGTGCTCGTACGCGGCCCTTGCTCGTAGATGTGAGCTATACGCCAATGGATCCCAACAAGCCTTACAATGATATCAGGGACATCATAGAGGTTCAGAAGCCGGAAGATTCGAACTGGTGGTGGTATGTCATCGGCGTGGCCTTGTTGCTCGCTTTATTTGCTTTGTTCTTTCCCGGAGGAAAAAAGAAAGCCGCGGAAGTAGTGGCCGTTCCGGAAGATGTATATCAGGCGGCCCTTGCCCGTGTGCGTAAGCTGCGCCCCGAAGAGGAGCCTCGCATCCTGTACACGGAACTGATAGCTGCTTTCCGGTATTATCTGGAAAAAAGGAAAGGGATACAATCCTTGTCCAAAACAACGGATGACCTGGCGGTACAGTTGAATCAGGTGGAACTGCCCCGGGAGCACTATCTGAAATTAGTGCAGGTGCTTCATTTGAGTGACCTGGTAAAATTTGCGAAATTTGAACCGCTGCTCACCGACAGAGAGGCCTCATTGAAATTGATTGAACAAACTATTATAGAGCTGGAGAGCCGGAAATAATGCTGTACGAATGGATTCAACATATTGAGTTTGTAAACTACTGGGTGCTGCCCTTTTTGCTCATGCTTCCGGTACTGGCCTGGATTCATTTCCGTTCGGCCGGCAAAAAGTCAACCTTTACAGTGACCACCGTTAATGCCTTTCAGGCGCGGTCATCACGCAACTGGACCTTTCACCTTCCGTTCTGGCTCCGGTTACTGGCCATCGGTTGTGTCATCGTGGCCCTGGCCCGCCCGCAAACCCGCAACGTGCAAAGCCGGAACAAGGGAGAAGGGATCGATATCATTCTTTGCATGGATGTCAGCGGTAGTATGCTTTCCAAAGACTTTCTTCCCAATCGGCTTACCGTTGCCAAGAATATGGCGGCCGAATTTGTAAAGGGCCGGCCGGTTGACCAGATCGGGCTGGTGATTTTCTCAGGTGAGAGCTTCACACAATTTCCGCTTTCCACCGATCATGCCGGACTCCTGGAGCAGATCAATGGCATCAGTTCGGGCATGCTGGAAGATGGAACGGTGATCGGAGAGGGACTTGCCACTTCGGTAGACCGGTTGAACAGCAGTAAAGCCAGAACGAAGATCATTATCCTGCTCACCGATGGCAATGAACAGCCACCCGATACCCGGCTGATCGATCCCATTACTTCTCTCGAAATCGCCAAAGCCAAAGGGGTGAAGGTCTATACGATCGGCATGGGTGCCTTAGGAGGCGCTACGGTGGAAGAGAAAGGTGTGGCGCGTTCTCAAAGCAGCGCATTCCTGGATGAGACCTTGCTGCGGCGTATTGCCAATCAAACAGGAGGCGCTTATTTCCGGGCCACCGATGAAGAAAGCCTCCAGGGCATTTACCGGCAGATCGACAGGTTGGAGAAATCCGAGGTGGAGGTGGTCACCAAAGAGCGGTTCGAAGAGCAGTTTGTCTGGTTTATGCTGGCGGCACTGTTCTTCCTGGCGCTGGAATTTATCTTAAAATATACCGTATATCGTACATTCCCTTAATCATGGAAGGTGTTGTTTATAAATCTACAGGTAGCTGGTACCAGGTGAAAGAGGCAGATGGGAAGCTTTGGAATGCACGGATGAAGGGTATCTTCAAGCTGGATGGCATTACCTCTACCAACCCCATAGCGGTAGGCGATAGGGTCGATTTCGACATAGAGAATGAGGGAGAGCACTCCGTGATCATTACAAAAATTCATGACCGGCATAATTATATCAATCGCCAGTCGCCCAAGATCAAAAGCCAGCAGCATATTGTCGCCGCCAATGTAGATCAGTCGCTGATGATTGCTACCTTGAAAGAGCCCAGAACGTCACAGGGATTTATCGATCGGTTTCTGGTAGCCTGTGAAATGTACCATGTTCCGGCACTCATACTTTTCAATAAGACGGACCTGTATAAGCAGAAGGAGTTGGAGAAACTGGAAAAGCTGGTTGACGTATATGAACGAATCGGCTACAAGGCAATGGGTATCAGCTTGAAAAACCGAGAGGGTCTGGAAGCCATCGCCGGCATTCTTAAAGATAAGGTCACCCTGATCAGCGGGCATAGCGGCGTGGGAAAATCGACGTTCATCAATGCCGTACTGCCGGACGCACTGGCACGCACGCAGGATGTCAGCGGATGGAGCGGGAAAGGGCAGCATACCACCACGTTTGCGGAGATGTACGATCTGCCCGGTGGCGGAAAGATCATTGACACCCCGGGAATGAAAGAGTTTGGAGTGGTGCATGTGGAAAAGCAGGAGCTGTCCGGCTACTTCCCTGAAATGCGCAGCCGCCTGCAGGATTGCCAGTTCAATAATTGCTTGCATGTGAATGAGCCCGGATGTGCTATAAAAGAAGCTGTCGTGGAAGGAGCGATCGATGAAGACCGCTATATCAGCTACTACAATATACTGGAGTCTATAGACGAGCAGACCTGGAAGTAAGGACTTCCGTTATTCATTACAAGCAATCAGAATGAGGTTAGGCAGGAGTGGCGCGCATGTCCAGCGTCAGTAACTTCCCTTCCAGAACATTAGCCAGTTCCACCACCGCTTTATTATCACGCTTGCGCGCATCCTTGGTGCGGGTAGGGAACATGGAAATGCCGTTGTAGATACTGTACTGAAGCGTCAGTTCATGATGCCCCATCAGGAAATTCCAGCTGATCGCATCAAAATCATCTTCTTTCTCGGTAAAGTTGATCTTCAGGTCATCGCTGAGAATATCAGCAATCTGGTAGAAGCGTTTCAGGCCGCCGTCATCATCAATAACAGCTTCGGTACAACCTAAAGTAGTTCGTAGGGTTAGACTCATGATAAACCAGTTTAAAAATTAGTAAAAATACGAGGCCGAAAATCAGAGTAAATCTACTTTGAAGACAATAGCAATACTTCAATTGCTGCATTATGCAATTGTTATGCCTTGAACTTTTTTGCTTTAGGAGTTTTACTGCCGTCCAGCAGCTTCTCGGCGCCAACATTTTTACCGTCGCTGCCGCAGCCGTATTTGGGCTTGAACAGGCTGCAGGAGGAGAGCAGCCCTGCAAAAGTGCAGAGAATCAATGTGTAGCGTATTGTTTTCATACAAGGGGTTTGTATAAAGATAAAACGAATAAATAAGGATTAAAAGTATTTACCCGCTTCATTTACGGCGGAAAACCATTGGGAATATCCGAGGTAGTTGTTGGCAATCCGGTCAATCTCCCCCGATACTTTTTCAGGAGAAATCGCTTTTACTTTTTTGGCCGGAACGCCGGCATAAATGGAAGCCTCTTCACAAACCGTTCCCTCCAGCACCACGGCACCCGCGGCAATGATCGTATTGCTGTGAACCACAGCATGATCCATTACAATGGCTCCCATTCCAACCAGCACATTATCATGTAGGGTGCAGCCATGTACAATGGCATTATGGCCGATCGATACATTATTGCCGATCACGGTCTGGGTCTTTTTGAAGGTGCAGTGGATTACCGCCCCATCCTGGATATTGACTTTATTGCCAATACGGATGCTGTTCACATCACCCCGCACCACTGCATTGAACCATACGCTGCAATCGGCACCCATTACCACATCGCCCACGATCGTGGCATTCGGGGCAATAAAGCAATTGGAGCTCCATTTCGGGAATTTATCTTCTACCGGTAAGATCAGGGCCATGGTTACGTGTTGAGATTATGTAAAAGCGAAGGGCAAATATAAATATGCGCCGGCACTCTTACATTCGCGCTATGAACCTGAGGCAGTTATTTCTTCAGCATGTGGCCCAGACCTCCGAAGCGCCTCTTGCGCTCGATATCGTAAAGGCCGAAGGCTGCCGGCTGTACGACCGGTCGGGGAAGATGTATATAGACCTGATTGGTGGCATCAGTGTGGCCAATACGGGCCACCGCCATCCGCGTATTATCAAGGCTATACACGAACAGCTGGAGGCCTATATGCATATCATGGTCTATGGCGAGTTTGTTCAAAGTCCTCAGGTGCACTTTGCTAAATTGCTCACCGATCACCTGCCGCCTTCCCTGAACGCCGTTTATTTTACCAATTCGGGTGCGGAGGCTGTTGAGGGAGCCATGAAGCTGGCTAAACGGGTTACTGGAAGAACGGAGATCGTGGCCTTTAACCACTCTTACCATGGCTCCACGCAGGGAGCGCTAAGCATTATCGGCAGCGAGTACTGGAGAAACGCCTACCGGCCTTTACTGCCTGCAATAACCCATGTCGATTATAATTCCCATGCATCGCTGGATTTCATAACCAGCCAGACCGCTTGTGTAGTGGCCGAGACCATTCAGGCGGAAGCCGGGGTAAAGGCGCCGGATCGTGCCTGGATGCAGGCCCTTCGCCAAAGATGTTCTGATACCGGCACTCTTTTGATACTGGATGAAATTCAGGCCGGCTTTGGTAGAACCGGCACCTTATGGGGCTTTGAGCAGTATGATATAGTCCCCGACATCCTCTTATTAGGCAAGGCCCTGGGTGGAGGTATGCCGCTCGGTGCCTTTATTGCCGGAAAGCAGTATATGGATCAATTCACGGACAATCCGGTGCTGGGTCATATTACCACATTCGGAGGGCATCCGGTATCCTGTGCGGCGGGTGCAACTGCTATGACGGTCCTGCTGGAAGAAGGGCTGGTTCAGGGCGTGGCAGCGCGCAGCCAGCTGTTTCAATCTTTACTGGTACATCCATCTATAAAAGCCGTTCATTCATTTGGCCTCTGGATGGCCGTTGAATTCGATTCCTTTGCTACCTGCAAAAGGGTGATTGATGGTTGCGTGGAAAATGGGGTAGTGACAGATTGGTTCCTGTTTGCCGCTGATTGTCTCCGCATCTCTCCGCCGCTATCAATTACGCACGATGAAATCATTCAGGCCTGTGAAGTGATCAGGAAGGTCCTGACACAATTGACGGATCATCCATAAAATTTATAGCTATTCATTTGGGAGTTTGGATTATTTGTAGGTACTTTGATGTACAAAGTGCTTTTTATGAGTGTGCATAACCAACACCTGGAGTCTTTAGAAGATATCAAGAAGCTGATGAACAAAAGCAGCCGCTTTATCAGCCTCAGTGGCCTGAGCGGCGTGGCGGCTGGTCTCTGTGCATTGGTGGCGGCCTGGATCTGCCGGGAAAAAGTGATCTCCTATCAGAAGGCTCATGGCCTGGGTGAAGAGCACCTGCGCGAGCCCCTCGTTTTCAGGGAAGGGTATGAGGCGCTGGCTAAAGACCTTATTCTTATTGCAGCGGTTACGTTCATAGCTGCTTTTGCCCTGGCTTTCCTGTTTACCTACCTTAGAAGCCGTAAAGCCGGTGTGGCCATTTGGGGTTACACGGCCCGAAGGGTCATGATCAATGTATTGGTTCCCATGCTGGCAGGTGGCCTGCTGGTCTGGCGCATGATGCAGCTGGGGGTATATGGTCTTATAGCGCCGGCCTGCCTGCTTTTTTACGGACTGGCCCTCATCAATGGAAGCAAGTATACCCTCACCGAAATACGGTACCTTGGGTATGGACAGCTCATATTAGGTGCCCTCAATCTGTGGATGCTGGGCTATGGCTTGTATTTTTGGGCGGCAGGTTTTGGTTTGCTGCATATTATCTATGGCATCGTAATGTGGAATAAATACGAAAGAACCAGCAGTGAAACGGTAACAGTATGAAGAATCCTATTTCCGGCTTGAATAAAACATTTGATAACCGCGTTCGCCTGGGGGTGATGAGCATCCTCATGGTGAATGAGGAAGTCAGCTTCAACGACCTGAAGCAAATGCTGGAAGTTACGGATGGTAACCTGGCTACGCACCTGGTGACCCTGGAAGAGGAAGGCTACCTGAAAGTGCACAAGGGTTTTATCGGAAGGAAAACCAATACTACGTATGCAGTTACGAAAGCGGGGGAGAAGGCCTTTAAAGAGCACATCACCGCTTTGGAAAATATGATCAGGGGTATCAAATAATTTTTTTTGTCCCTTCACTTTGAAATACAAAGTACTTTTATATGGAACATAAAGCACTGAAAAGCATCCGGGTCTGGCTGGGCATTTTCATGGTTTCACTCTTTATCAGCGGACTGACGGCCATACCCGTCGACGCACAGCTGTCCATCCTGACTTCACTCATCCGAAAAGACACGGTTCTTTATGAATGGCTGTACAAAGCGCTTGCGGCCTATCGGGAAGTGAATGCACGCTTTCCTTTCCTCTTATATGGATACGACTGGCTGGCTTTTGCACATTTCGTTTTGGCACTGCTCTTCATCGGCCCTTACCACGACCCTGTTCGGAACATCTGGGTCCTGCGCTTTGGTTTGATAGCCTGCTTTCTGGTGATTCCCTACGCCTTCATCGCCGGCCATTTCAGAGGCATCCCTTTGGGCTGGAGACTGATCGATTGCACCTTTGGCGTAGTAGGAGCGCTCATTCTCGGACCCTGTTACCTCGCCACAAAACGTATAGAAACCAAATTGCTTCAAACTAAATAAAAAACAATGGAAACGGTCTTACAGAACACCTGGTCGAAAAGTAAATTATTGATTAAGGGAATGATCATTGGCGTGATCATCCTGATCCTTCAGATACCTGCCTATTATGTTCGGCAACTGATTGAAGAACGGGAAACCACGCAGCAAAAAGCGATCGCTGAAGTGAATTCCAAATGGGCCGGCCGCCAGAATGTGGCAGGGCCGCTGTTGGTGATCCCTTACTGGGAAAATGAGAATACGCCCCCCAATAGTGTCAGAACGCGCCATTATGCCTACTTCCTGCCGGACCAGTTGAACATCAATGCCTCGGTTATTCCGCAGGAGCGCTACCGCGGAATTTATAAGGTGATGCTGTATAATTCACGTATCAGCTTTTCGGGTTCCTTCAATCAGGTAGCGCTGGAAGCGTTGAAGATCGCTCCGGAGAATGTGATCTGGAATGAATGCTATGTACGCTTTCAGCTTTCCGATTCCAAAGGTCTCAATGATGAGGTAGCGCTGAACTGGAATAACGAAACACTGTTGTTAAGCCCGAATACCGGGAATGATCCGGCGGCCGATCAGGGCCTCACGGCTCCGTTGAAAGTAACGGGCATACAGGACCTGCAGCAGATCCGTTTCGCTGCATCCGTGAACCTCAATGGCTCAGAGCAATTGCTGTTTACGCCTCTGGGGAAAACGACTAGTGTGACCCTGCAATCAAAATGGCCGCACCCCAGTTTCATGGGTGATGTTTTACCGCAGACCACGTCGGTAAAAGACAGCGGCTTCACAGCCTCCTGGAAAAGTCTGGCGATCAAAAGGAGCTTTCCGCAGCAATGGAAGGATAATCAGTATGTCTTTAACACCGGTTCCAAAACCGCAGAAGGGGGCACCGGCAATATATATAATGCAGCCTTCGGAACCGACCTGTTTATCCCGGTCAACGGCTATCAGAAAACCATGCGTTCAGTGAAGTATGCCTTGCTTTGCATCCTGCTCACGTTCGCATCATTCTTCCTGATCGAAACCTCTCATCAGAAATCGGTTCACCCGTTTCAATACGGTCTCATAGGTCTGGCCCTGATCCTGTTCTACACGCTGCTGCTGTCCTTTTCAGAATACATAGGGTTTAATGCTGCATATGGCATTGCTTCCCTGGCTACTATCGGATTGATTGCCTGGTTCGTTAAAGGGTTGCTGGTTTCAGGAAGGCTGTCACTGCTGATGGCATCCATACTGATCCTGGTGTACACCTATGTATTCTCCTTGTTGCAGCTGCAGGATTATTCGCTGTTGCTCGGTAGTGTCGGACTGTTCATCAGCCTGGGCGTGATCATGTACTTCTCCCGGAAATTTCAATGGTAAGTGTCCGAGATCATATAATTTAATTATTTATTCATGCATACGTTAAGGCATATTCTGAACACCTGGTTTACATCATTATTGATCTATCCATTTTATATTTTGTTCTTCACTATGCGCATCCCTTCTGAAATTTATGAATTCTTTACTTATTTGTACTTCTTCGGATTTGTGTTTTCAATACCCGCCTTATTGTTGTCCTGGCTCTGTCTGAAAGCTATAGCCAGTCGTAAAAGCGATTTGAAGAGTAGATATCATATATGGCTGATTACCCTGGGAACTTGTGTAATAGTAGAGAGCTGCCTGGTGTTTGATCTTTTTGGTATGAATATAAATGAATTCCAGGTTCGCGTTTTCTGTGGATCGGCTGTTTGTTCAGCGGTTACCATGGCCATCATCAGGAGATCTCAATTTATAAGACTGTGTCAATCCTATCAACATGAACCCGAACAGTAAAGAACCTTTCTATAGCCGTTGCGTAGGTGCCTTGCTGGTAGTGTTGCTGATCAATATCGCCTTGATGGCCCTGATCTTCCTGTTGCCCGTTTTTATTACCGTAACCCGTCCCGGTCAGTTTACCAATGACGACCTTTACCAGATCTACCGGTCCACTACCTGTGTGGCCTGCTGGTGGAGATCAGTTTCTTAAATCAGCTGTATGGAACAACAACGATTCTCATGGAAAAAGCGGGGTAATAGTTTTCAGTTTGCCTGGAACGGGATCCGGGCGGTATTGCGCACCGAGCATAATACCTGGATACACCTGGCCCTGACTCTGGCCGTTGTGACAGGTGGCATAGGCTTCCGGATCGGGCGGCAGGAGTGGATCGTACTCATATTGGCCATGGCCTTTGTATGGGTGACCGAGATCCTGAATACGGCTATCGAAAAGGCTATGGACTTCATTTCAATGGAGCGGCATCCGATGATTCGCCTGGTAAAGGACCTGGCCGCCGCCGCTGTATTAATTGCCTCGCTGGCAGCGCTGATCATCGGCTGCCTCATTTTCATCCCTAAACTCTTTTAATATGTTCGCCAGATTAGAAAAGAACAGCTTTCTTCAACGGATCTATTTCAATAAAACGGAACTGGAACAGGTGCTGCTGCTGTCCTGTGCCTTCAGCGTAGCCCTTTCGGCGGCCCGGCTGCTCTATACCGGTCGCATTCTTTTCATGTCCATGAACTGGAACCTGTTCCTCGCCTTCATTCCTTATTTCATGACCCGGCAGCTGGTCCGTCATCCGGACTGGATGGAGAACAAGGGTCGATTCATGCTGGTGTTTACAGTATGGCTTCTTTTTATTCCTAACGCTTTTTATATGCTTACGGATCTGTTTCACCTGGATCTCCATCCGGATATTCCCCTGTGGTTCGACCTGGCCTTCTTTCTCTCGTTTGCCTGGAACGGTCTGCTGCTGGGCATTATCTCGGTAAGGCAAATGGAGAAGATCGTTCAGGTTAAATGGAATACGGGCAGCTGGCTCTTTGCCTGGCCTATCCTGTTCCTGAATGCTTTCGGAATTTACCTGGGCCGCTACCTCCGCTACAATAGCTGGGATATTGTCAGCAATCCTTTTCAGCTGGTAAATGACTGCCTGTACCTGTTGATACACCCGATCCGGAACCGGTTCGACTGGAGCATGATCATTTGCTATACCATCTTACTGATCCTGATCTACACTACCCTCAAAAAGCTCAGTAAGGCCATCTGGTAAACAAAAGGGAGATGCTTCAGCATCTCCCTTTTACAAATTATATAATCGGTATGTTAAAAGTCAACGCCCAGTCCCAGGTAGGTCTGTGGCTTGCCTCTGAATAGGCCGTCCATTTGCCAGGCTACATCGAAGCGTACAAAATAGCCCAGCAGGGTGCTGCGGGCACCAAATCCATAACCGCCGGCGAAAGGCCCGATACCACCCGCCTTGATGCGGACCGTGATCGGATTGTTCGGGTCCGTACCATCCTGGTAACGGATAGAGGGACGTTCGAATTTATCATAGCCGCCATTCCAGGCTGTTCCCAGGTCAATGAACTGAACCAGCTGGAAATTGCGGATGAAAGCATTGTTGATAGGGCGGTTCAGTAAAGTGCTGAACACCGGCATCCGGATCTCACTGTTGATCACCACATTGTTATTCCCGTTGGCAATATTCTGCTTGAAACCTCTCAGGTTTACCGCCAGCGCCTGGTAGGCATAATCGGCATCAGGGTCAGGCTGGTTGGAAGGATCGAAATAACGGTACGAAACTTCGCCTGTGTTCTGATCTACCTTTTGATTTTCACGGATCTTCAGCCAGCCGTCTACACCACCCAGGTAGTAAACCACTTTCTGGCTGCCCCAGGAGAAATCGCCGGCGGCACGCACCGCCCAGATCACGTTTCTGTAAATAGGCAGGTAGTGGCGCGCATCGAAGCCCGCATTGAAGAGGAACTTGCCTTCCGTCGATTTGATCTTGCTCAGCTGGGTGAACCAGTCCACATAGGCTTTCCAGCGCAGGCCTTTCCAGATATTCATGGTAGGGTTCAGCGTATTATCATGTACATATTCCACACTGAACTGGCCATAGGTCTTCTTTACATCAGGCACTTTCAGGTCAAAGGTCGAGAAGCCCGGATAGATGCTCCTGTCGAACCGTGGACCAACGGTAACCTTTACGCTGCGCACCCGGTCAAAGGCATATTTCAAATGCGCCAGGTAATAATTGGAATGCTGGCGTACAAAATCAGCCGGCTGCTGTCCATTGGTGGTATCCAGGAAGGTCTCAACATTGCTTCTGTAATAGGTAAAGCCCCAGTCGAAGCGCTTTCTCAGGTTGTTGAACTGAAAAAGGATATCGTTGTCTTTAAGGTTCGGCGCCAGGCGAATCCCTCCGGATATCTTATAGTCCTCAAACAGGTCCACCGTTCCCATGCGGATCAATCCGTTCAGATCATTGCCGTTGGCAGGATCGATAGGTCCGGCTCCACCGGCATAGGGCTGAAAGCGGTTCACACCGAAATTGGTATTGTTCAGTCCCGCTACCACATAGTCATTGAAGAATTTGGGCGGTCGGTATTCATATACTTTAGCTTTCCGCAATATCGGCTCCGGTGTAATTTCCGTGGCATCGAATACCTTACCCAGCTGGGTACTGTCTCTTTTCTCGTTCTGAAACTCACTCTGGAAGAAGTCCGACGATTTATTGGCCGACGTGTCCGTATCAGAGGCATCTACGGCATTCGGACGGCCCCGCACAATGCGGTCGCGGTCCATCACCTTCTTCATA
>DATAHC010000127.1:0-2733 GCA_036263415.1 Flavisolibacter sp. | reverse complement strand
GGCCCGATTCGGAGGAGTTACCGCCACCATGGCCGCCATCCGTCCTTTTATCGAGCATAATCAGGTTATCCCCTACTACTTCCGTAGCAAATTTCCGGTTCCCCTCCTTATCATCCCAGCTCCGGGTTCTCAGTCGACCTTCAATATACACCAGGCTGCCTTTGTGAAGATATTTCTGAGCCAGTTCAGCAAGGCCTCTCCAAAGCACCACGGTATGCCATTCCGTTTGTGAGATCAGCTTACCGGACCGGTCCTTAAATGTTTCCGTAGTGGCCAGCGGGAATTTAGCAACCGCTATATTCCCTTCAAGGAATTGTACATCCGGATCCTTCCCAAGGTTTCCAATGAGCATTACTCTGTTTACGCCTCTCATACAATTACTATTTATCTGATGATTAAGTTCGTCCTGATGCCTGTTCCTATAAATTTATAAAAGATAATCAAATTTTCTGCCAGCATAGAGGCTACTTAAAGGATGGCTTTTGAAAGAAATGATTTCAATGTAACCGGGAACGGGTATTGATCGAGATCGGCCGGTTTCACCCAGATAAGTGAAGCGTCAGAAGGTTTTTTGTTTAGATCTGCTACAGCAAATCTGAAACATATTTTTTGATGGGAAAGCTTCTGGGTCAAAGGATCTGTGAAAGACGACGACTTGATTTCAAGTGTTGGATAGTGATGGGAGAATAATCGGAGTAATTCATCAGACGTTTTATTACAGCTGGTTTCCAGTAGTAAAAATTCATAAAGGCCCTGCCACACATCTTTCGCCGTTCTTTGCTGTATAGCGATCTTACCCTTCCATTTCAAAATCATATAATTGAAAAAGCGTTCCCTCACTTTCGCTTTTCTTTCTTTTACCGGAAGCTCCATCTGTCTCTTTTCCAGGAAGGCCAAGCAATTCATCTGATAAAAGCACTGCGAGCACAGCGGTACCGGCTTGCAGATAGTTGCCCCGAAATCCATTATTGCCTGGTTATAGGAGCCAGCCTGATTTGATGGCAGAAGCGATTGGGCCAGGCCGGTAAAATATTTTTTACCTTGCGAGGAATCGACCGGTATATCGATGCTGAAGATCCGGGATAGGACCCTGAATACATTTCCATCCAAAACAGCATAGGGAGCATTGTAGGCGAAGGAAGCAATTGCAGCAGCGGTATATGTTCCTACTCCCTTCAGCGCCTGTATTTCTGCATGCTCCAGAGGGAATTTGCCCTGCCGCTCAAAAGCAATGAACCGGGCTGTGTGTAACAGGTTACGGCAACGGGAATAATAACCCAGGCCTTCCCAAAGCTTGAAAACGTCCTTGTCATCTGCCCGGGCCAGCGCCATGATATCCGGAAACCGGAGTATAAAATTCTCATAATATTTCAGGCCCTGCTCCACTCTCGTCTGCTGTAGGATCACCTCACTCAGCCAGATCTTATAGGGGTCTTTTTCACCTTTCCAGGGCATTTTACGATCATTGGACAGTCGGTTCCATTCCAGCAATTGATACGCAAATGCAGCAGCTTTATCTTTGATTATCAATGGTATATCTAGATTTTTGTCTGTTTTCATACAATCTGAGACAATTTACCAAAGATTCCTGCTATTTTATTGACACTCATTGGATTTTGTATTATATTGGCTATAAATTAAGCCTAAAACCTTGCTATGAGAAAAGCAGATTTAGTTAACCAGATTTCAGAAAAGACCGGTATTCCTAAGGTGGATGTACTGGTAACACTCGAATCCATGTTCAAAGAGATCAAGGATTCTCTTTCCAAGGGTGAGAACATTTATATCCGTGGCTTTGGCAGCTTCATTACAAAGAAAAGAGCCGCCAAGATCGGCCGGAACATCAAGAAAAATGTTGCTGTACACATCCCGGAGCATTTTATTCCGGCGTTCAAACCGGCAAAAGAGTTTGTCGCTGAAGTGAAAAAAACGAGCACGGCACAGTAACTTTGCCAAAAATTTTTGTGAACAAACCTCAGTGGATCACTTTAGGTATTGCCGTGTTTTTGGTTTGTGGCATCTATGCAGCTACACAAAATAAAGTTTTTGGAGAAAAGAAAAGGTCCGCCATTTCTGCCGGTGAAGCCCACTCACACAGTGACGCTGTAACCGTTGACAGTATTCTGTTTCACGCGAAAGAAGGCCTTACAAAAGAGCAGGTTGCACGCCTTAGCGAACTGGAAAACAGTATTTCCAGAGGGGACGTCGCAAACCAGAAAATTCATCTTTATCACCAGCTTGCCCGGTTCTGGGGAGACACTGCCCGCCTGTTTGCACCCTATGCCTGGTATACCGCAGAAGCAGCTCGGTTGGAAAATTCAGAAAAATCCCTCACATTTGCAGCCCGTTTGTTTTTGGAAGGGCTGAAACATGAAGAAACCGCTCCGATAAAACAATGGGAAGCTCTTCAGGCGAAAGATTTGTTCGAGCGTTCTTTGAAGATGAATCCGAATAACGATTCATCAAAAGTCAGTTTGGGTGCTGTTTATCTGTATGGAGGCCTTTCCTCCCCTATGGAAGGAATTGGCATGATACGGGAGGTAGTATCGAGAGACTCTACCAATCTTTATGCTCAAATGACTTTGGGAGAAGCCAGCTTAACTTCCGGACAAATGGATAAAGCCATCGAGCGCTTTACTACCGTGGTACGCCTGCAGCCGGACAACCTGGAAGCCATTTTCCGCATAGCGGAGATCTATGAGCGCCAGGAACAGAAGGCTGAAGCAGCGGACT
>DATAHC010000126.1:0-2031 GCA_036263415.1 Flavisolibacter sp. | reverse complement strand
AGGAACCCAGGCTCCAGAAGGTGATGGATCGGGCCTGTGGATCTCTCGCTATATACGCCAGGAAACCGGTGCCTCCATTGGCCATGGCATTGATGGCAATGCCCGCCAGGATCATAATCGAAATATTCACGCGGTTCAGGGAGGCGGAAAAATAATACACCAGTAAGGTAGCGACCAGTCCACCGGCGAACGCACATATAGGTGTGATCAGATCACCCAGGAATTGTATGTTCATAAAGAACGCTGTATTCCCTAGCACAATCACCAGGGCCGCGCCCAGTGCTGACCCGGCGGAGGTACCAATAAGTCCGGGCTCCACGATGGGATTGCGAAACAAAGCCTGCATCAGCGCACCGGAAACCGAAAGCGAGGCACCGACGAAAATGCACAGCACGGTTCGGGGCAGCCTTATGGCGAAGAACAGGCCTTCATGCACGGCATTTACCTTCACATCCGCTCCCATCTTATGGCGGATGAGATCAAAGATCTCCGCGAAGGATAAAGAAACGGCGCCTACGCCGGCAGATAACAACAGTAACACCAGCAGCAGGCTGCCAAATAAAAGGTACAGGGTACTATAGGGGGCCTGCCGGAAGAACCGCATGTTATTGATGTATTAAAGTGGCCATTTTTACAATATTCTCTCCGGTACGCGGCCCGAAATACACCAGGTCGTGTTCTTCTATCCGGTAGATCTTACGGTTCCTGGCAGCAGGCGTCAGCGCAATACCCGGCAGTTCCATGAACTTTTCAATGCTGCCGCCCAACCGGTCGAAGCCAAAGTCTGTTGCGAGGATCACATCAGGCTGCTCACGCGCAATCACCTCCGGACTCAGGTCCCGGAAGGAAGACGTATCGGCGGCGTTGATACCGCCGGCCATCGTCAGCATGGAATTGGCCGTGCCGCGGGTTCCCATTACGAAATACTGGTTGCGTTGCTGGCCAAAATGAATAATCAGTACTCTTGGCTTATTGGGGTAACGCTTTACGATGGAATCAGCCTTTGCCAGGCTGCGGTCCATCTCGCCGATGATCCGCTGGGCAGCTGTATCCACCCCGTAATCGTGGGCTACCATCCGCAACACGATCTTCGCGCTGTCCAGCGTGCTGCCGGCCGGATATTTTTTAATGTTCAATCCAACTTTTTCCAGCTGGGGCATCACCGTAGGTGGTGCCACATCTCCCTGGTGAATGACAACCGTCGGCTCCAGTGATATGATCCCTTCGGCATTCAGGTGCCGGTGGTATCCTACCGTGGTCAGCTTCTTCGTTTCTGAAGGGTAGGTACTGGTCAGGTCGATTCCTACGATCTTATCGCCCTGGTGCAGGGCAAAAAGAAACTCGGTCATCTGCTTGCTCACGCAAACGATGCGCTCCTTTCCGTCACCCGTTGCCTTCTTTCCAAAGCGGCCGCAGCCCGCAAGCAGAAGTCCGGCGAAAAAGATCCATACAATTTGTTTCATAAAATAATAGTAAAGCAGCGGCAATCTTAGATTGCCGCTGCTAATTGATTAAAAATTATACTTCAGGTTGATGCCTCCGAAATAGTTCGCCTTATTGGGACCGGCGAGATACGCATCAGGCAATTGGTTCACAAATACCATCAAAGGATATTTGGTATGGGTGATATTGTTCACACCAAAGAATGCGTCAAGGTTGAAATGACCGGCAAAGCTTTGCTGGATGCCCAGCTTGGCATTCAGCAGGCTGTAGCTGCTGGTACGGTTCACATTATCCGATGTAAACGGCATAGCATCTTTATAATTATAAACCACATTGGCATAGAGCCCTCCTGCAGCCATAATGTCGATACCTCCGTTCACCACCCAGGGGGCTACCCCGGCTACCGGGTTATTGCTGTAATCGGTTGTCGTTACAGTAGTGGCTGGAGTACCCAGGCGCTGGATCTTGAAATCCTCATACTTGAATTTGGAATAGGTGGCATTGGCAAATGGACGGATGGCACGGAACGCGCCATTGTCCGACTGGTACGCCGTATATTTCACCAGCAATTCAACGCCTTTATCATCC
>DATAHC010000125.1:0-5159 GCA_036263415.1 Flavisolibacter sp. | reverse complement strand
AAGGTTGTAACGAAGCCCATTCCATAAGCACCGGCTGAAAGGAAAAGGCTTTCCACTTCCAGGCAGGGAGAAAGGAACATCATCACGATAAAGATCAGGATCCACTTCCCCTTGCTTCTTTTATATTTCACAATATCCTGCTGACTGCTGTGATGGTGGTGCGGCAGGTTCACGGTATAGTAGATCAAACCGAAAACAATGAGGAGGATCGAAGAAACAAGGTAAATGGTGGGACCGTATTTGCTTTCCATCTCCTTACCGATCTTTCCCAGCACCAGTCCTAAAGCCACGGTTCCCAGCACATGCGCCAGAGCAGCAAAGAATGTTATGGAGGTCACTTCTTTCCGCTTCCATTGCTCAGCCCTTGCCACTGCCACCAGGGGCAGCCAGTGATTGGGAATCAGCGCGTGTACAATGGCTAAGAGTATGGTACCGGCAATCACACTAAGCATTCAGGAAAGATAAGGGTGTTTAAAGGTTTATAAATGGAGCTAAGGTCGTAAAAGCAGTACAGATCACCGGAGCAGCAGTTCACAGGGTTTAAGGCCCGTGTGTTTCTTAAAGGCTGTTGAGAAATGTGATATGGACGAATAGCCCAGCAATACCGACACTTCCGTTACACTGAGCCCTTTTTCGTAAAGCAGGTATTTGGCATGCTCCATCCGCTGGCTTTGGTAGAAGTCGAATATGGTGGTTCCGAACATTTCTTTAAAGCCTTTCTTCAGATAGCATTCGTTCATAGCCACCTTGCGACTGAGTTCCTTAATGGTAAGCGGTTCCCCAATATGCTGCAGCAATACCTCCCGGGCCTTCAGGATCTTTTCACGGTCGGCTTCATTGGCCAGGAACTTGCAGCTGATCACATCGATCTGCTTTTCATCCATGCAGTCCAGGCTGTAGAGCAACAGCATCTGTGTTTGCGCGTTCACGAAGATATTCTCCAGGCTGTCGCTGTACTTGTGATTCAACAGGCTTTCCAGCACCATCCGCGTGCGGCCGCACAGGGATAAAGAACGGGAGAAGGAAGTAGTATGACGGAAAGAAAGGATATCCTCACTTAGTGTATTACCATCCATGCGCGACCGGATGAATTGCTCCAGCAGGGAGGCAGAGAACGTGAAGCTCATAAAATCCACGCTTTCCACTTTTTCTTCGCAATGAAAGGAGGCATTGGCCTTGCACTGGCTGCATTCCCGCTCGTGCTTCCGGCAATACATATTACCGATCACACAAAAACGCAGCTCCAGCTGGTTGGCTTCCGAACCGGATCCCGTATAATGGTACCGCAGCAGCCCCATATCATCAGCGATCCAGTTTTTGGGCCTGGAATACCGTTGAATGGAATACTGAACGCTTCCCGGAATGGTACGCGTGCTCTGGAACAACAGGTCGGTTCTGAGGCCGAGTTCTTCCGGAACAAAATCCCTGGATGTGGTCAGATACTGCATGAGATGGCAAAATTAGGGCGAGAACTTTAAAAACAGGCCCTGCCATACTCATGGAACCGTCATATTTACACTGTCGCACTACAGGCGTTACAAGAGGCAAGTTTTGGTTTGTAGGGCTATGGTTCATACTTTCGCCGAATGCAGTTGACCAATACTTGTTCTGAATTCCAGCACACCCTTGCAGGCGAAGCCAGCATCAGTGGCGTTGGCATCCATACAGGGAAGAACGTGGACATGACCCTGAAGCCTGCGGAGCCGAATACCGGCATCATTTTCAAGCGGATAGACCTGCCCGGAGCTCCTACTGTGAAGGCGGATGTAGACAACGTGGTCGATACCACCCGCAGCACCACCATCGAAGCCAACGGTGCCCGCGTGAGCACCATAGAGCATTTAATGGCTTCCCTGGTCGGAAATGAGATCGATAACGCGCTCATCGAGATCAATGCCGATGAAGTGCCGATCCTCGACGGCAGTTCGGCAGCCTTTGTGCAGGCCATCCGCAAAGCCGGCCGCCAGCAACAGGACGCCCCCAAGATCTATTATACCTTACAGCATAATATCAGCTTTTCAGACGACAAGAAGAAGGTGGAAATGGTGGCGCTGCCTTACCAGGAATACCGGATCAATGCGCTGATCGATTTCAATTCGCCGGTACTGGGTACCCAGCATGCCTCGATCAAGCACCTTTCCGAATTCGATGAGCAGATCGCGCCCTGCCGCACCTTTTGTTTTTTCCATGAGCTGGAATACCTCATCGATCATAACCTGATCAAAGGAGGCGACATCAATAACGCCATCGTGGTAGTGGATCAGCCGGTTAGTGCGGACCAGGTGCAACGCATTGCCAAGGTGTTCCGCAAAGACGATGTGAAAGTGAACGAGGGCGGAATCCTGAATAACCTGGATCTGCGGTTTCCGAATGAGCCGGCACGCCACAAGCTGCTGGATGTGATCGGCGACCTGGCCCTGGTAGGCTTTCCATTCAAGGCGCATATCATTGCCAACCGTCCGGGCCATTCCAGTAACATAGAATTTGCCCGCAAGATCAAGGAGCATATCAAAAAGAATAAGCACAAACAGCAGATACCGGCTTATGACCCAACAAAGCCGCCGGTATATGATGTGCATGCTATAGAAAAGAAACTGCCCCACCGCTATCCCTTCCTACTGATCGATAAAGTGATCGAGCTGACGGAAAAGCATGTGGTGGCCATCAAGAACGTAACGTATAACGAGCCTTTCTTCCAGGGCCACTTCCCGGGCAATTCGGTGATGCCGGGTGTGCTTCAGGTAGAAGCGCTGGCACAGACAGGAGGCATCCTTACCATTCCGGACGATCCGGATCATACATATGACACTTATTTCCTGAAGATCGACAATTGCAAATTCAAGCAGAAAGTAGTTCCCGGAGATACGCTGATCCTGAGAATGGAGTTACTGAATCCGGTGCGCCGTGGAATTTGTGAAATGAAAGGAACTATTTTTGTCGGTGACAAATTGGTAGCAGAAGCCGAAATGGTTGCTCAAATTGTAAAGAAACCTAAAGCAAGTGTATGATTTCTCCGTTGGCATCCATCCATCCGAATGCAAAACTGGGCACCAATGTTTCCATTGATCCATTTGCCGTTATCCATGATAACGTAACCATCGGAGATGATACGCACATCATGTCGCATGCGGTGATCATGCCTTTCAGCCGTATCGGCAAAAACTGTCGCATCTTTCCGGGTGCGGTCATTGGGGGGGTGCCTCAGGATCTGAAATTCATCGGGGAAGAAACCACAGCGGAGATCGGGGACCACACTACCATCAGAGAATGTGTTACCGTTAATCGCGGGACCAAGGATAAATGGAAAACGACCATTGGCAGTCATTGCCTGCTGATGGCCTACGCCCACGTAGCGCACGACTGCACGGTGGGGAATCATGTGATCCTGGCCAATGCCGTTCAGCTGGCGGGCCATGTGGACATCGGTGATTATGCCATCATCGGCGGACTGGCCGGCGCACACCAGTTTACCCGTATCGGAGCACATACCTATATAGCAGGACATACGGTGATCCGCAAGGATGTACCACCCTATGTGAAGGCGGCCCGTGAGCCTATGAGCTATATGGGACTGAATATCGTAGGGCTGCAGCGCCGGAATTTTCCGCAGGAGCAGATCGATACCATCTCGCGCATCTACCACCTACTTTTCGTGGGCAACCACAGCACTTCTACCGCTGTCCGACTCATTAACGAGGAAATTCCGGACGGCGAGATCCGCAGGGACATCCTGAAGTTTATTGAAGAATCCAAAACAGGGATCATCCGGCGCTACTCCAAAAATGGCGTAGATGAAGATTAAGCTGGCCCAGGCCGGAAAGCGCTTTAACCGCGACTGGATCTTTCGCGGTGTTGATCTTGAATTTGAATCCGGCACGGCCTATGCCATTACAGGACCTAACGGCTCCGGTAAGTCCACCCTTCTTCAAAGCATTGGCGGGATGCTTCAACTAAGCGAAGGGCACATCCATTTCGAGGAAGCCGGCACCATCGCCCCGGAACACACGTACCGCACCGTTTCTTTCTGCGCCCCATACCTGGATGTGATTGAGGAAATGACACTTACGGAATTCCTGACCTTTCACCAGCAATTCAAGCCCCTGATTCCCGGCGTGGATCAATCGTCCGTCATCCGTGAGATCGGTCTGGAAGCTGCTGCGGATAAACAGATCCGGTATTACTCCTCCGGTATGAAACAAAGAGTCAAGCTGGCCCAGGCCCTCTTTTCCGATACCGCCGCGGTGCTTCTTGATGAGCCCTGCAGCAACCTGGATGACAAGGGAATTACCCTGTATCATTCCTTAATAGTAAAATACGGCCGAAGCCGTATAGTGATCGTTTGCTCAAACGACAAAGTGGAATATTCTTTCGCCCGCTCAGTTGTCAGTATACTGGACTACAAGAAACAGACGGTCTAGTGCGCATTGCTCAGATCCAGCTTTCCTTTCTGCTTATTTCCCTTAACCATCAATACAAATGGTATGCAGATCAGGAAGAGCATCGCAATCCAAAAGAATACATCCATATAGGATAATACGGCGGCCTGCTTGCTTACGGAATAATCGAGCAGTTTATAGGCATCCTGCTGGGCTACGTTCATTGGAATGCCCTTGGCCAGAAAGTTTTGCTTCAGCGCCAATATACGGTTCTGCACATCCGGATCATTGATATCGAGGTGAGTTACCAGGTTGGCCTTATGAGACACATTCTGCCGGGCCATAAAGGTAGTGATCAAAGCCACCCCAAACGATCCGCCCAGTTGCCGCATCATACCGGTGAAGGAAGCCCCTTCGCCAATCTCCCGTCCCTTGAGCGTACTCAGGGCCAGCGTAGTGATGGGAATAAAGAGCATACCCATTCCTACCCCTCTCACCATCAGCATCCAGAAGAAGTTTTCCCGGCTGGTATCGGGTGTCAGTATCTTATACCCGTAAAAACAAAAGCCCGCGAATAAGAGCATGCCGAATGCGACCAGGTATTGCTGTGGCACCCCTTTCTGCAGCAGCCGCCCGATAATGGGCATCATGAACGCCGTCATAATTGCAGCCGGCATCAGCAGCAGTCCCGATTCCGTTGCGGTCCATCCGAGCGTAGCCTGTGTATAGAGAGGGATTATAAAAGTAGAACCGTAGAGACCGAAGCCCAGGATGAAGGACAGG
>DATAHC010000124.1:0-10724 GCA_036263415.1 Flavisolibacter sp. | reverse complement strand
GTTGGCAGAATGTATGTGGATCAGGTCTTGGTGGATCTGATCAGTCAATTGCAGCAGCAGATCGGAGTAGCGCCTTTTGGCAGCGAGATTACAAACCGGTTTTTTAAAGCCTTTACCAAAGGAAAGACGGTCCAACAAGCTATGCTGGACCTGGTGAATGATCTGTTCGGGGACTATGGCCTGGTGGTGCTTATTGCCGATGAACCCCGATTGAAGAAACTATATATACCCGTTCTGGAAGCTGATTTGTTCCTGCATGAGCCTTCCCGTATTGTGGAAGCTACCTGCAACAGGCTGGCCGAACACCACTCAGTTCAGCAGTATCCAAGGGATATCAATGTTTTTTACCTGAAAGATGCGATCCGTCAACGCATCGAAAAAACGGAAGAGGGGTATAAGGTCCATGATCAGGACCTCACATTTACCGAAACAGAATTAAAAGAATTGCTACATACGCATCCGGAACAATTCAGTCCCAATGTGATCCTTAGGGGCCTGTACCAGGAAACGATTCTGCCAAATATCGCTTTTATTGGAGGCGGCGGCGAGCTGGCCTACTGGCTACAGCTGAAGGATTTGTTTGATCATTTTCAGGTACCCTATCCGGTTCTGGTCTTACGGAATTCTTTTTTGGTGGTGGAGGAAAAGTGGAAGGATAAGATAGAGAAGCTGGGCTTTACACTGGCAGATTTCTTTCAGGAGCCGGACCAGTTGCTGAACCGGATTGTAGATCGTACCTCCGCTAATAAGGTAAGGCTCAACGGCAATTTCGAAAAGGCAGAAAACCTGTATGATCAGATCAGTCTGCAGGCAGGCGAAATAGATGCTACATTACGGCAACACGTAGCAGCGCTTAAAACACGCTCATTGAAATATCTGGAGGAACTGGAAAAGAAAATGCTAAGGGCGGAAAAGCGTAAATATGAAGCGCAGAACAGGCAGCTTAGACAAATTAAATCCAACTTGTTTCCGAATGAGAATTTACAGGAGCGGGTTGAAAACATGAGCTATTTCTATGCGCAATGGGGAACAGACTGGCTGCATGCGATTTATGAGCATTCACTAAGCCTGGAGCAGCAATTTGTAATTCTTACACATCAAAAGAATTAGACCATCCGCTTTCTTTTAATTTATCAGCCTTTGTTATCACCTCCTCTTTGAGTTGTTTTTTATAGGCAGCTATTTTTTCACGAGCCGTGGCATCGTGACTGCCCAGTATCTGTGCGGCCAGAATACCGGCATTTTTAGCGGCGTTCAATGCCACTGTAGCAACGGGAACGCCATTCGGCATCTGAAGTATGGACAGAATAGAATCCCAACCATCAATGGAATTACTGGATTTAACCGGGACACCGATCACCGGAAGTGGTGTTAGGGAGGCGATCATACCCGGGAGATGGGCTGCCCCTCCGGCACCAGCTATGATCACACGCAATCCTCTTTCCACTGCTGTACCGGAGTAGTGCAGTAACCGCTCGGGTGTGCGATGAGCGGAGACGATGGTCAGCTCATAAGCGATCCCGAAAAATTGAAGTATATCGGCAGCAGCCTGCATCACCGGCAGATCGCTGTCACTTCCCATAACGATACCGATCAGGGGTGGGGTAGAAGCTTGTTGATCTTTCACATTACTAATTATTAGGCAAAAGAAATTAATTTCTATGATATCACTGGCATAACCCGAGCCTTAAAGATATTAACGCACCAGATCGCCTCTCAGGCGAAGTAATTCGATTTCAGCGATCTTGGTATTATACCGGGCCTGGATCAGCCGGTTGGTAGCATCGGCCAGACTTTGTTCTGCCACACGCATTTCCAGGAAGGTGGTTACTCCCAGCCGGTAACGTTCCTGGGCGATATATAGGTTCTCGCGAACGAGTTTGATATTTTCCTCTTCCAGTGCCAGGGTTTGCTGATATAATGTATAATCGCGGTAAGCGGTTCCCACATTCGTGTTGATCTGCGCCAGGTTCCGCTGATACAATAATTTCTGATAGTCGATATCCAGCTGGGCGGCACGGATATTTCGCCTGGTTATAGATCCGTTGAAAATCGGAATATTGGCTGTCAGTCCATAATTGAATCCATGATTCTGGTTGAACAGTGGCTGGAATTGATTTATCACCGTATTATTATTGCTACGGGTAAAATTGTACGCTGAATTGAAAGTTAGCGTAGGGTATCGTTCCGCCCGGCGTTCCTGCAGGGCAAGGTTGGCCACATCGAGGCTTTTCTGTGCCAGCAGCAATTCCGGGTTGGTGGTAGTAAGGCTTCCCTGAATAGAATCGAGCGTTAAGCTGGTATTCAGAGGAATCGTATCCAGCACGGTAATAGGATTGGTAAGAGGCAGAGACAGCAGGTTGTTCAACTGTTCTTTCAGCTTCAAGATATTGGTTTGCTGGGTCAGTTGCTGTGAGCGCTGAGCATTATAATCGATCTGTGCCTGCAGCACGTCTGATTTGGTGCCCGTGCCGATATCAAATTTATATTGGGCCAGTTTCAGCCGCTCACCGCTTAATTGCATTTGCTCTTCTACAGCACGCAATTGCTGTTGCTGGCGAATGATATCATAATAGGTGCGCATCACATCGGCAACACTCAATATTACCTGGTTCTTGATCTGAAATTCTCCTAACTCCAGCAGCTGGCCCAGTCTTCTGCGGGTAATGAACATTTTGAGGCCATCGAATAGGGTCCAGTTCAGATTCAGGGATGCAGAACTGTTACTCGTTCTGATGCCGTTACTTTCCCTTTTAGTACCATCGGCCAGAACCTGCCGCTGATTATTATTGTTGTTCGTAAGTGTTCCGGTTGCATTCAGCCGGGGGTAAAATGCATAATTGGAAAAAGCATAATCCAGTGCGGCCAGGCTGGAGTCGTTACGGGATAACCGTATATCGTAATTATTGGCCAGTGAGGTGGCAATAGCCTGATCAATGGTTAAAGGCTGTTGCGCAGTTGCAGCAGATCCGATGATACAAAAGACTGCAACCAGGAAAAGGGTTTGTTTCATCAATGTGTCAATTGTGCATGTTCAGCCTTTCTTTCATTCTCTTCCATCACTTCCAGTTCATTTCTCTTTTTATTGGAAGACAGGTAAGAATACATGGCCGGAATAACAAATAGGGTTAATACCAGTGAAAATATGATACCGCCTACCAGAACAATACCTAATGGAATGCGGCTGGTAGCAGCAGCTCCTAATGACAGGGCAATGGGCAGGGCGCCTAGTGCCATGGCCAGGCTGGTCATCAGGATCGGCCTCAGGCGCTGACTGGCGGCATAGATCACCGCATCTGCTTTGGACATGCCCTGTAATCGGTTCTGGTTGGCAAATTCCACAATCAGGATACCATTTTTCGTAACAAGACCAATGAGCATGATCATACCGATCTGTGAAAAGATGTTCAAGGTCTGTCCGAATATCCACAAGGATAACAGGGCGCCGGCTATGGCCAGTGGCACTGTTAGCATGATGATCAGCGGGTCGATAAAGCTTTCAAACTGTGCGGCCAGGATCAGGAAGATCAAAGCCAGGGCCAGGAGAAAGGCGAAGCTGGTATTGCTGGAACTTTCTGCAAAGTCGCGGCTGCTGCCTGCCAGTGAAGTGGAGTAGCTTTCATCCAGCATCTTATCGGCGATCTGCTGCATGGCGGCGATACCGTCACCAATCGTTTTACCGGGAGCTAAACCGGCTGAAACCGTAGCTGATTTATACCGGTTGAAATGGTATATAGTGGAAGGAGAAGTGGCTTCCTGGAAAGAAACAAGGTTATCCAGCCCGATCATTTCTCCTCGGGTGTTTCGTACATATAAGCTTTTCAGATCGGTTGGGTCATCCCTGTCGGCGCGCACAACCTGTCCGTAAACCCCATATTGTTTACCTTCTTTCGTGAAATAACCCATACGCCGGTTACTCAGTGCCAGTTGCATGGTTTGCGAAACGTCTTCCACGCTGACTCCCAGCTCACTCGCTTTCAGGCGGTCCACATTGACTCTGAGTTCCGGCTTATTGAACTTCAGGTCGGCATCCACGCCGGTGAGTACGGGATTCTGGCTGGCGGCTTCAATGAACTTGGGAAGCACCTGGGCCAGCTTGTCAAAATTATTGTTCTGAATAACGAATTGAACCGGTTGACCGCCCCGCCGGTTTACGGCGATGGTTTGCTCCTCAATGGCGAAAGCACGGCCTTCGTTGAACTTGCTAAGGTTTTTATTGACCATTCCTACGATCTCTTTCTGGGAACGCTCCCGCTCCTCAGGATCAGATAGGGTTACACGAACCATTCCGGAATTTGTAGCGCCACTGGCAAAGCCGGGTGCTGTGATGGACAGGACGGTCTGCTTTTCCGGAACGGAATCCAGCATGAAGCTGGTCACCCGTTCCACATACTGGTCCATGGCATCATAAGCGGTTCCTTCCGGTGCGGTGAGTTGTAAACGGAACTGGCTGCGGTCTTCCATAGGTGCCAGCTCGGAGGGTATATCTTTTCCGATCAGGAAGATAATACCTCCGCAAATGATAATCACCACAAAGGCGATCCAACGGAAATCCATAAAACGGACGAGCCAGTTTTTATAGCCGTTTTCCATGTTCCGGAAGAAAGGCTCCGTTTTCGTGTAGAACCAGGAGTGCTTATGAACATCCTTACGCGACATTTTTACGTTCAGTACAGGCGTAAGGGTCAGGGATACAAAGGCTGAAATCAGCACCGCGCCGGCTACTACGATACCGAATTCACGGAACAGTCGTCCCACAAAACCCTGAAGGAATACAATGGGCAGAAATACGACCGCCAATGTAATGGACGTAGCAATAACCGCAAAATAGATTTCCTTGGAACCTTCTTTGGCAGCCTGCCATTTATTCATTCCCCGCTCCATCCGTTTATAAATATTCTCCGTCACTACGATTCCATCATCTACCACAAGACCGGTAGCCAGTACAATGGCCAGGAGGGTCAGCACATTCACGGTGAATCCGCAGATGTACATAATAAAGAAGGCGCCGATCAGCGATACGGGAATGTCAATAAGCGGACGAACGGCGATCAGCCAGTCACGGAAGAACAGGTAAATGATCAGGATCACCAGCACCAGAGAGATCAGCAGGGTTTCCTCTACTTCCGAAATAGAACGCTTGATGAATTTGGTCTGATCCAGGGCTATGTTCAATTTGATGTCCTGCGACATCTCCTTTCCGATCTGTGCATAGCGCTTATAGAATTCATTGGAAATGGCTACGTAATTCGTACCGGGCTGGGGCACAATGGCCAGGGCAATCATCGGCACACCCGATTCACGAAGCTGAGACTCTTCGTTCTCCGGTCCAAGCACCGCTTCTCCGATATCCTTCACGCGGATATCGCTGCCATTGACGTTCTTGACAATGATATTATTGAATTCGTCTTCAGTATTCAACTTTCCGAAAGTGCGAACCGATAATTCGGTAGCGGAACCAGAGATCTTTCCGGAGGGTAATTCCACATTTTCCCTCAGCAGGGCGTTCTGAACATCCAGCGGGGTCAGCTTGTAAGCCGTAAGTTTTTCCGGGTTGAACCATATGCGCATGGCATACCGCTTTTCACCCCAGATCTGGATACCGCTCACGCCCGGAATGGTCTGTAACCGTTCCAGTAAAACGTTATTGGCCCACTCGGATAACTCCAGCTGATTCTTGGAATTACTCTGAACGGTCATGGAGATGATGGGATCGGCACTGGCATCCGCCTTCGAAACAACAGGAGGGGCTTCCAGGTCGGTAGGGAGGGAGCGCGTAGCTTGTGAAACCTTATCGCGAACATCATTGGCAGCCGCCTCCAGATCAATACCCAGGTCAAATTCTACATTGATATTGCTGGAGCCGGCATTACTGGAAGAGGTAATATTCTTAATGCCTGCAATACCATTGATTGCTTTTTCCAGGGGTTCTGTGATCTGCGATTCAATGATATCAGGGTTGGCGCCGGTATAGGAAGTCCGCACGTTGATGTTGGGTGGGTCAATTGCCGGGTAGTCACGCACACCCAGGAATTTGAAGCCGATCACTCCAAAAACCACCACCAGTATATTCATCACAATAGCCAGTACAGGCCTCTTCAAACTCAATTCTGAAATATTCATATCAACTAACGGGGTTGATTAACAATCTTGTTTACAGCGATCTTTCCCTGTGGCTTTACAGCCAGTAATCCGGTGATGACCACCGAATCTCCTTTATTCAGGCCATCCGTGATCTGAACCATGGTAGAGTCGCGAACGCCGGTGGTTACATCCTTGAATTCGGCAACACCACCTTTGAATAACACCACTTTCTTGCCACGGGCCTGGGGAATGATAGCCTGTGAAGGAATCAGCAGCGCATTGGGGTTCGGGTCAAAGCTAAGTTTCACCTTGGCAAAATTGCCCGGAGTTAGTCCGGTAAGATCGCCTTTCACTGCCGCGCGGAACATTAAAGTACGCGTGGTCTGCTCGATGCCGGCATCTGTGGCGGCAATAACAGCGGAGTAATTCCTGTCAGTGCCTTCAATGGTAAAATTTACATATTGGCCTTTTCTCACCTGTGAAGTATATTTTTCCGGAAGGTTGAAATCGATCTTCAGGTCATTTGTCTTTTGGATCATGGCAATAACCGAAGAAGGTGTTACATAGGCTCCGGTGCTGATATCCTTTAAACCCAGCTTACCGCTGAAGGGCGCACGGATCACCGTTTTGGCAATGGAGGTATTGATGATATCCAGATCGGCCCTAAGGTTACTCACCTGCAGTGCCGTAGCCGCATAATCTTCTTTACTGATACCGCCAATTTTCAACAGCTGCTCATGACGGCTTTCTGTTTGCTGGGCAATCTGAAGCTGCACCTGCAGTTTACGCTTCTGCGCCTGAAGATCACCGTCATACAACTTGGCCAGTACGGCTCCTTTTCCCACCTGCTGACCTTCTCTTACATTCAGGTTTACGATACGTCCGGCTACTTCCGGATGGATTTCCGTAGCATCTTCTGATACGATGGTTCCCGGTACCTCCAGCGTTTCACTAACCGTCTGGGTCTGCACTACAAAAAGATCAACCTTGGGAGTCGGAGGCTTGGCACCGGCGGCACGTTGCTGTGCAGCGGCTTCTTTTTTTCGTTTGCTGCTGCAGGAAGTGATCAGGATAGAAAGGGAGAATAGTGCAAATACTAAAAAATACAAATAAGAAAATTTCACTTGGTAATTCGATTGGTGTGTTAGAAATTCAAAAATAGCCCCTTAAAAAGTAATAGGTGTTTAAAATAGACTAAGCTTTGCGTCCATTAACATTAATTAACCTGATAAAGTTGACAGGCGGATCAAATCCATGATCTATGAGATCACGGATAAGAGCTGTTTCACTTTATTGGCTTTATGGATCAGGTCCTGTTTTTCACTACTTAAAATGGTCACATGTCCCATCTTTCGTCCGGGTTTGGTTTCGGATTTTCCGTACAGATGCAGAAAGGCATTGTCGATCTGAAGCACCTCATCAATTCCGGCATACCGCACCGGTCCGGTATGTCCTTCACTGCCTATGATATTTATCATGACGGAGGGTAGTATATATTTCGTGTTGCCCAGCGGATGGCCCAGTATGATCCGCCAAACCATATCAAACTGGGAGGAATAGTGACCTTCTATCGTATGATGCCCGCTGTTATGAACCCGGGGTGCCGTTTCATTTACATAAACTTCATCCTGGTCATCAATGAACAGCTCCACGGCAAAAAGGCCGGGAGAATTAAAGTTCCGTACCACTGAAATAGCGATCGCCTCGATTTTCCACAGGGTCTTTTGCGGAATGTCAGCCGGACAAATCTGGTAATCGAGCAGGTTGAGGTCTTTATTAAATACCATTTCTACCGGTGGATAGATCACCGTCTTCCCGTTCTGGTCAATGGCTACGATCTGGGCGATTTCTTTTTTGATCCGCACTTTCTTTTCCAGTACGCTGGGCTCCTGGAACCCTTCCGGTGCCTGAGACAGTTTCTCAATCACCTGAACGCCTCTGCCATCGTATCCGCCTTCCGCCAGCTTTTGTACACCGGGTAGCAGGTGAGGATGATTGCCGATCTCTTCTCTGGATTGAAGGATAGCGTATTCAGCTGTTGGAAGCTGGTGTTCGCTATAATATTGTTTCTGAAGGATCTTGTTTTTGATGATGCGCAGTACAGCCGGCCTGGGGTACACTTTCACACCTTCTTCCTCCAGTTTTTCCAGTGCATCGATATTTACATTCTCAATCTCAATGGTAATGGCATCCAGTGATTTGCCAAACTGGTAAACATGATCGAAATCCCGGATATTGCCTTTTACGAAATACCGGCATAAATGACCGGCCGGACAATTCTCGTCATTTTCCATCACATGGGTTTCCACGTGGTAATTGGCTGCTGCCTGCAATAACATCCTGCCGAGCTGTCCGCCACCTAAGATCCCAACTTTTAACATGGCGCAAAAGTAAATAAACTAGACTGACCGGCACCCAGCCAGTTCGGATATCGGGAAATTCATCCATTTTAGAATGAAGGGAGCGTGCATTACCAATTCATTTTACTCTAGCTCACAGGGGAACATCATTCCCATGATCATGCATCAGCACATTATCATTTCCCCAGCGCATGTTCTTCCGGCAACTCTCCGAGTAGTTGCGCACCTGGTCTTTCAGCCAGTGTGGTTTTTTGTAGGCCGTCAGCCGGATATTGGCATCCGATTCATCGGTAGTGGTATAAAGCAACACATTGCCGCATCCGAAAAGCCGGTAAAAGAACGGTTCTTCGATGGAAGAATCACGCACGCGGTAAAGCTCGGTCTCTTTGGTAGTCTTATTGAAGATGCCCTTTCTGATAATGATCCGCTGATCGGTGAGTTTCAGAGTGGTCGTCTGGATCTCCAGGTATTTCCATAGGGCATAAATCACCGGAATGATCAGCAGGGCCAGCAAGACGTTATTTCCGGTATAAATAACGAGGGTGATAATGGCTGCCATCCCGATAAAGCAGATCAGGAAAGCTCCGAGGTTCAGAATTTGTGAAGGCCTGACCTCGCAGATCATTTTTTCTTCGCCCATGTATTATGGTTTAGCCTAAAATTAATATGGTTAGGTGATTCCCGAAAGGGAATTAACGGAGAGACCGTTAAATTTGTATATCCCTTCGCAAAAGGGGATAGGATCAGACTTGCTATACGAATCAAACCTATTATTATGCAGATCGCACCAGCTGAAAAACAAAATACGGCCGTACAGAACGATTTCCTTCCGCTACAGGGAACCGACTATGTGGAATTTTATGTAGGGAATGCCAAGCAGGCCGCCCACTATTATATGAGCGCCTTTGGTTTTCAGGCGCTTGCTTATGCCGGACCTGAGACCGGTATGAAGGATAAGGTCAGTTACGTGGTTCGTCAGCATAAGCTCACCTTTGTGCTTACCACGCCTATCCGCGCCAATAATGAAATAGCCGATCATGTGTATAAACATGGCGACGGAGTAAAATTCCTGGCCCTGAGGGTGGATGATTCAGCCGATGCCTGGGAGCAAACAACAAAACGCGGTGGTAAAAGCTTTATGAAACCCGAACGCCTGAAAGACGACCAGGGAGAGGTGGTGTTGAGCGGTATACATACCTATGGCGATACCGTTCATCTCTTTGTGGAGCGCAAGAACTATTCCGGTGCGTTTATGCCGGGCTTTCGTGCCTGGAGCAATCCTTTCTTCCAGCCGGCCGATACGGGTTTGCTGTATGTGGACCATTGTGTGGGTAATGTAGGCTGGAACCAGATGAACCCCTGGGTAAAATTCTATGAGGAGGTCATGGGATTCAAAAACATTCTTTCTTTCGACGATGAAGATATCTCCACGGAATATTCAGCCCTTATGAGCAAGGTGATGAGCAATGGGAATGGTTTTGTGAAATTTCCGATCAATGAACCGGCAGAAGGAAAGAAAAAATCCCAGGTAGAGGAATACCTGGAATTCTATGATGGTGAAGGGGTACAGCATGTGGCATTGGCTACGGCTGATATTGTGACCACCGTAAAGGACCTGATGAGCCGGGGCGTGGAATTTCTGAAAGTGCCGGGTTCCTATTATGAGGACCTGCTGGACCGAGTCGGTACGATTGATGAAGACCTGGAGCCTTTGAAAGAGCTGGGGATCCTGGTAGACCGTGATAATGAAGGGTACCTGTTGCAACTGTTCTCCAAGCCGGTTCAGGACCGACCCACGCTGTTCTTCGAGATCATTCAGCGGAAAGGTGCCAAGAGCTTCGGTAAGGGGAATTTCAAGGCGCTGTTTGAGGCCATAGAGCGGGAACAGGCCGCACGGGGCAATTTGTAAAGGATTTTTGTCGTTTTATTTGCATATTTAATGAGAACTTGCTGAACCCAATAAAGCTGTCAGTTTGATGAAAAACCTTTTTGCCACCCTTCTTGTAGCCCTTATGGCCCTGTCCGGATACAGTCAGGGTACTTCATTTTCCTTTGTGGATTTTCAGAAGACGCTTCCCCGTCCCGGTGACGCGCTGAAGAGAAAGCAGGACACCCTTCAGAAGCAATTTGCCGCAAAAGGCCTCAACTGGCCTGCCCGCTACATGTACATCCGGTCTTTCAAATATGATGGACAACTGGAAGTATGGATCAAAAATGAACGGAAGGAGCCGTATAAATTATTCAAGACCTATAAGGTTTGTGCGCTGGCAGGAACCCTGG
>DATAHC010000123.1:0-3569 GCA_036263415.1 Flavisolibacter sp. | reverse complement strand
TTGAACAGCAGGCCATCCTCGCGTTTTCCCCGTTTTACCTCCACAATACTGTAATCCGTGTGCTTCATGAGGTCGGGGATTGCCTGCGGGTCATCCTCACCATCAGCATCCATAATTATGACCCGATCCATTTTCAGCGTTGAAGCATACAGCAAGCCCTGATAAATGGCCGCCTGATGGCCAATATTGAACTGAAGCGTCAGGATCATAAGCCGGTGACGCGTATCTGAAAACTGAAAGCTTCGCAGTTTTTCCAGGGTATCGTCTTCCGAGCAGTCATCTACCACGATCACCGTGAACGCTGTAGAAGTAGTATTAATAGATTCTTCCAACTGCCGGAGGAAATCCAGAATACCCTCGCCTTCATTGAAACAGGGCGTAATTATGGCGAAACCGGTAATACTGTCGGGCATGCGCAGCAAAATAAGTATAAGTCTTAGAATTCGCTCTTCTAAGCTTTATTTCCATGGTATGATCTATTATTTGACTCCTCTTATATGCCCAATTTTATCACCAGTTACCATTTGTTTTAACCGCTTGTACTGAATTTATAAAAAATATAAGAATAGATTCAATTGATATTCAATTATTTATCTAAACTACTATCTCAATTACTAAAATTAGCTAGGTACTTTGTGTTGCATAGTACCAAATAACGCCTTATCTTTGTTGTGACAATGTAAATCAACATAAATCGCCGGACCGATCTCACCCGCTACAGCGGGTGGGACGCGAAGGCAAAAAGAAGCGAGACATGAATATTGAAAATACACAGAGCCAGATGCGGAAAGGGATCCTGGAATTCTGTATCCTCTCAATCATTCGCCGGGGTGAGGCCTATCCCAGTGATATTGTTGAAGAGATGAAGACCGCCAGCCTACAAATCCTGGAGGGTACCCTTTACCCTCTCCTGACACGGCTGAAAAATGCCGAAATGCTCACCTACCGCTGGGTAGAAAGCAATTCCGGTCCGCCCCGTAAATACTTCTCCCTGACTGAAAAAGGAGAAGCCTTTTACAAAGAACTGGAGCAGACCTGGCAGGAACTATCGAACGGCGTAAATGCACTAACCAATCACAAAGACAACAATCTCTAAAACTTCAACCAAGCTTAGTACAATGAAAAAGATCATCAATATAAACTTATCCGGCAGGGTGATTCCGATCGAGGATTCTGCTTACGAAAGTTTACAACGCTATATAGAAAGCCTCCGGCGCTATTTTGCCCGGGAAGAAGGCAGAGATGAGATCATCAATGATATTGAAAGCCGCATAGCCGAGCTGATGAATGATAAAGTGCGCAAAGGAGCGTCTGCGGTTTCGGACAGCGACATCGAAGAGATCATCAACTCTATGGGACGCGTGGAGGATTTCCAGGAGGCCGATGCTGCGGAAAAAGAGACCGAAACACAGAAAGCTGCCGGTAGTTCCCAAACCTCCTACAGCCAGGCCCCTCCTAAAAGAGGCAAGACCCGGTTGTTCCGCGACATGTCGGATAAGCTGTTGGGCGGTGTTTGTTCCGGCATTGCCAATTATATGAACGTGGACCCTGCCATCGTGCGCCTTTTATTTGCCATTATCACTTTTGGCGGATTTGGCATGGGCATCCTTATCTATATCATCTTATGGATCATATTACCTGCCAAGGATCTCGATTCCTATGTAGGCAAGCGACTATTCCGCAACCCTGATGACCGCGTGATCTCCGGCGTAGCCGGTGGTTTAGGCGCCTATTTCGATAAGCCCACCTGGGCCATCCGCCTGATCTTCGCCGCTCCCTTGCTGCTGAATATCACTTTTGGAGTGATCAACTCGATCTTCTTCATTTCGCACCGGGATATTTTCCCCAACCTGTTCATCGGGTCCTTTACCGGAACCTTCTGCCTGGCCTATATTATCCTCTGGATCGTGCTGCCGGAAGCCAGAAGTCCGTTTGAGAAAATGGAAATGAGAGGTGAAAAAGTAGACGTAAACCGCATTCGCCAGAATGTACAGGAAGGCATGAGCGATTTCAAGGGTCGTATGGAAAGCTGGGGTGAAGAGGTGAAGACTTCTGCGCAGCAGTGGAGTGCACGGGCCACTGAATTCGCCAATACGAGAGGAAAAGCCTTTGCCGGAGAAATGGCTGAACAGGCCCGTCCGGTAGCCAGAGGTCTTGGCCATATCATCGGTGTGCTTTTCAAAGCCTTTTTCATCTTCGTAGCCGGCTGTATCGCCCTGGGTCTGTTTGTAGGGCTGATGGTGTTCATCTTCGGAGGCGTAGCCTTCTGGCCGATCAATAATTTCCTGTGGACCTCCAGCCTTCAGAAAGCTTTAGCCTGGGGAACGCTGATCTTCTTTATAGGAGTACCCATTGTAGGCTTTATGACCTGGCTGATCCGCCGTGTGGTGCGGGTTCGTTCCAGAAACCGTTACCTGGGCTGGATCTTCGGCGGGTTGTGGACGATCGGCTGGTTCTGTGCCGTATCGTTTGCCGCGAGCATGGCCAAGGACCTGAGAGTATATGACAGAACCAATGCCATCGAGGTGCCTGTAAACTCTGCCGGCATCAACAAGATGACCCTTCAGGTAAATGAGCCTGAAATACGGTACAGCGGGAATCTCTGGTTCATACATGACGACAATGCCGGCTGGGATATCAACGACAACCAGATGAAGTACAACAATGTGAAAGTACGTGTTGGTAAAAGCGATGATTCGGCGTACCACATCAGGGTGTATAAATACAGTGCCGGCAGAAGTCTGGCTGATGTGCAGGAGCGTGCCTCACAAACCGGCTTCAGTGTGAGCCAGGTGGACAGCACTCTCAACCTCAGCAGCGGACTGACCATTGATCAGAAAAGCAAGTTCCGCGGACAGGCCGTACTGCTGGAAATCCTGGTACCTGTTGGCCGGAAAGTACGCTTCGATGAGTCGCTGATCGCAGCCTACAATCCCTGGGTGATTCGCAAAGCGAACAGCAATAACCGCTACTGGAACCGCCGCTACAATCAAACCGACTGGGATGATGATGACTACCTGGACTGGAAAGCCGATCAGGATTATATTATGACAGCAGAAGGAAAGCTGAGAAAGCCAGAAGAAGTGGTCATTGACAATAAAGGCGTGCGTGAACTGAAGAGCAATGAAGACTGTCTTCAGCTGAAGATCGAAGAAAGAGAGAAACAGCTGGAAGAAGACAAAAAGAAACTGGAAGAGATCCGCATCAAAAGAGAGCAGGAATCTACTACTATCCATAAAAAAGGGGAGCTGGACGCCCAGGCTTTTCAGCCGATCAGCAGTCCGTTCGTTCCTCTGATCATCTAATTCAAAGACGGTTGAAGTTGGTGACCTGTTTCCACAGGAGACCAAGCAGAAGGCTCCCCAGGGAGCCTTTTTTTATTCGTTGCAGCTTTCGCCTTCCATCTCCGGGCTTCAACGGTTATCTTTGCCCTTCCAAAAAATCATATATGAAGAACACGCCTTTTACACAGAAGCATATTGACCTCGGCGCGAAGATGGCCGCCTTTGCCGGCTATAATATGCCGATCAGTTATTCCGGAATCAATGAAGAGCATCAGACCGTTCGCA